>DASWBQ010000462.1:0-16067 GCA_036390535.1 Gemmatimonadales bacterium
CACAGGGGGCTCCAACAGCGGCGTGAGGTCGGTCCATTGGCAGCGCTGCTCAGCGGACATTCCCGCCAACGCCACGCCGAAGGCGCTGTCGGCCTCCGGAAACTGGCGCCCGGCATGCAGCGCGAAGCCGGCCATCGCCGAGCACCGCCAACTGTCTCCGCAGGCCCGGGCGACTTCGACCGCCTCCGCATGGCGACCCGCCTCCACGAGGTAGCGGACCCGCTGGCCCGCAATCCATGCGTCGCCGGGGCTCCTGGCCGCGAGCGAGTCGAGGCGGACCAGGAACCGCTCGCGGAGGGCGGCGATCTGGAGCGGCTCGAGAGGCGGCGGAGGGTCGCCTTCGTCGTACCAGTAGCAGAATCGGCCGAGACGGACATCGCAGCGGCCGAGGCCGGCGGTGGTCACCGGCAGGAGGTGACGACGGGCGCGTTCGAACGCGGCCTGGGCGCTCCGCGCCTCGCGGGACAGCCGCGCTGAATCGGGGGAGGATTGGGACGGCGCCGCGAGCTGGGCCGCCAGGAGCAGGAGGAGCATCGCCGCAGGATGGGCCCTGCTGGACTTGCACGCCAGGCCGGAGCCGAGGGCCAGTGGCCCGACGGCGACGGTGGCGCAGGACCGGCAGGGGCCGTGGAGCCGGATGCGCATGCGTCCGGCGACAGTGGGCCCTGCTGGACTTGAACCAGCGACCGACGGATTATGAGTCCGCTGCTCTAACCAGCTGAGCTAAGGGCCCTGACCCGCGAATAATATCCGCCTCCCCGCGAAAGTCGATTCCGCCCTCCACCCGACATTACATTGTGGCTGTGCGCGCCCTGGTTCTCTCGCATCGCCTCGCGGACGTCGCGCAGCGCCAGACGTTCCGTGAGCTGCACGCCCTCGGCTGGTCGGTCACGGTCGCCGTTCCCGGCGGCACGGCCGACACGGACGGGGCCCTCCGGCTCGCCCCCATCCCCGTGTCGGGGCTCCTGGCGGAGCCCGGCGCGCTGCGCTGGCAGGCCCGCGCGATCCGCCGGCTGCTCAACGATGTCCGGCCCGACCTGGTTCATGTGGACGAGGAGCCCGGGTCGCCGGGAGCGCTGACCGCCGTCCGCGAGGCGGAGCGCCTCGGAGTTCCGACCGTCGTCTTCAGCTGGCAGAGCCTCCCGCGCGAGCGACGGTTTCTGGAGCGGCGTCGGTACACCTCCACCCTGGGCCGGGTCCGGGGCGTCATCGGCGGCAACCAGCTCGCGACCGGCCTGCTCGCGGCGGGGGCCCCCGATGCCCTCGCGGCCACCATCCCGCAATCCGGGATCACCGTCGGGCCGGCCCCCACCCGGGCCGGGTCGGAACCGCTCAGGATCGCCTTCGTTGGCCGGCTGGTACCCGAACGCGGGGCCGACCGGCTGCTCAAGGCCTGCGGACAGCTGATGGGCCCCTGGACGCTGGTGGTGGCAGGAACCGGACCGGAACAGGAAGGGCTGGAGGAACTTGGCCAGCGGCTCGGCCTGGCCTCGCGTACCCGCTGGCGCGGGGTGCTCAGCCGCGCCCAGGTGCAGGCCCTCTGGGCGGAGATCGACTGCCTGGTCGTCCCCTCGCGGTCGACCACCAGTTGGACGGAGCCGTGGGCGCCGGTGCTGGTGGAGGCGATGGCGCACGAGGTGGCCTGCGTCGTCACCGCCGAAGGCGCGCTGCCGGAGATCGTCGGCGACGCCGGTGTCATCGTGCAGACCGACGAGGAACTCCTGGTGGCTCTTCAGGGACTGTTGATCACCCCGGAACGGCGAACCGCCCTGGGCCAGGCCGCCCGCCGTCGGGTGCTCGAGCAGTTCGGCGATGCGGCCGTGGCCCGGGCACTCGACGTCTTCTGGCGGCAGGTCACCGCCGCCTTCCCCGCCCGCGCCGCGCCCTAGCCCGCCACCAGCCCGAAGAGCCGGGTCCGGAGGTCCTCCTCGGGGTGCTCCCGGATGGCAGCGGCCACCAATTGCCGGGCCGCTTCATCCCAGGACGCCTCCGGCGCCGGATCCCGTGCCAGGCGCAGCCCCGGATGATCCGTCGGGTCGGTGTGGTCCTCCGCGAAGAAGGGCTCCTCGTCGAGCTTCTCGCCGGGGCGGGCGCCGGTGAAGACGACCGGCACGGTCCGCCCCGCCTCGGCCATGAGCTGCTCCGCGAGCGCCACCAGCCCGATGGCCGGATCCATCACCGTCACGAAGAGTTCGCCGCCGCGGCCGCGCTCCCCCGCCGCCAGCAGCAGGGCGGCCGCCCGTCCGGCCGAGATGAAGTAGCGCCGCATCCGGGTGTCGGTGAGGGCGACCGGTCCGCCACGGCGGATCTCCTCGCGGATCAGCGGCACCACGCTGCCCCGGCTGCCGAAGACATTCCCGAACCGGACGGCGATCGCCGGCCGCGCGCCGCCCGCCGCCAGGCGGCGGACCACACCTTCCGCCAGCTGCTTGGTCGCCCCCATCACGCTGGCAGGGCGCACCGCCTTGTCGGTGGAGAGCAGGATGAAGCGGGCCCCGACCCCGAGCGCGGCCTCAGCCACGACCAGGGTGCCATGGACGTTGTTGGTGATCGCCTCTGCCACGTTGTCTTCCATCATCGGCACGTGCTTGTGCGCCGCGGCGTGGAAGACCACCGAGGGCGAGAAGTGGCGCAGCACCCGCCCGATCCGCGCTTCGTTCCGGATGTCGGCCACGACCACCGGAAGCCGGTCAGCCGGCGCCGCAGCGAGCAGTTCACGCTGGAGCAGGAAGAGGGAGTGCTCGCCGTGGCCGAGCAGGATCAGCCGCCCGGCTCCCGCGGCCAGCGCCTGGCGGGCCAGCTCGGCGCCCACCGTCCCGCCGGCGCCGGTGATCAGGATCGTCCGGCCGACGCACCAGGCCTCCTCCCGAGCCGGGCCGGCGGGCTGCGTCATCGTCGATGGGCCGTCCCGGCCCTCAGTTGTCGAGGGGCAGCGCCACCGGCCGGCCGTCGCGGGCCGACAGGTAGATGCTGACCAGGAGTTCGAGGGAGCGGAGTCCCTCGCGCCCGTCGGTCTCGGGCCGTGCCTCCCCGCGCAGCGCCTCGATCACGTTCTGGTAGTAGCCGACGTGCCCGTGCCCGTAGACGGAGGCGGTGGCGTAGCTGGCGGCCTGGACGCCGTCGTCATCCGGGTCGGCCTCGGCGAACTCCCAGTGCTGGATCTCGTTCACGGCGACCCCGCCCACTTTGGCGGTCCCTTTCTCCCCGATGACGGTGATCGATCCTTCGTAATTCTTCGGGTAAGTCAGCATGGTCACGTTGATCGACCCCAGCGCCCCGGAGCGCCAGCGGATGGCGGCGACGCCGGTATCCTCGACCTGGATGTTCCGGGCCAGCGTCGCCGTGAAGGCGCTGACGCTCTGGACGGGGCCGATCAGCCAGTCGAGCAGATCCACGTAGTGGCTGGCCTGGTTCATGAACGCGCCGCCGTCGAACTCCCAGGTCCCGCGCCAGGGCGCGCTGTCATAGTACGCCTGGGGTCGATTCCAGAAGACGTTCACCGCCACGAAGTAGATCCGCCCGAACCGGCCCCGGTCCACGGCGCGCTTGAGCAGCTGGATCGTGGGGTTCCGGCGGTTCTGCTTGACCACGAAGAGGTGGACGCCGGCCTGGTCGCACCCGCGGACCATGGCGAGCCCATCCTTCCACCGGGTCGCCATCGGCTTCTCGGTGACGACATGCCGGCCCGCTTCGGCGGCCTCGATCGCCTGCACGGCGTGGAGCCCGCTGGGCGTGGCCAGGACGACGCAATCGACGTCGGCGCCGGCCAGCATCTGGGTCAGCGAGCCGAACGCGGGCAGCCCCGTCCGTCCCGCCATGGCGGCGAGGGCCCGGTCATCGGTGTCCGCGACCGCCACCAGCTCGGCCCGTTCGCCGTGCGCGGCGATCGCCTCGACGTGCCGCTCCGCGATCCGCCCGCACCCGACCAGCCCGAAGCGGATCCTCCGGGCCGCCAGCTCGGCTGGCATCGGCACCTGCGCCTTGGTCATGCCGCCCCCTCCAGTTTCCGCAGGCGCTCCGCCTGCCAGGGTTCCACCCGCACGGTCAGCGCCACGTCGTCGCCGAGGTCCTCGCGCCGAATCACGTCCCCGAGACGGTAGATCTCGGCCAGCCGGGCCCCGTTCCTGGCAGGAATCACGACCCGCACCGTCGGCCGAACGTCATGGGCCCGCTCCCGCAGCGCGGCGCGCAGGGTGACCATGCCGTCGGTACGCATCGCCGTCGTGAAGACGGCCTCGGGGTAGAGAGCCCGCGCCCTGGTGGCGAAGGCCACCGGATCGCCGACCAGGTCCATCTTGTTGAAGAGGTACAACACCGGCCGCTCGGCCAGGCTCAGGTCCGCGAGGACGCCCTGGACCACCGCAATGTGTTCCTCCCAGTCCGCATGACTGGCGTCCACGACGTGGAGCAGCAGGTCGGCTTCCCCGGCCTCCTCGAGCGTGGCGCGGAAGCTGGCCACCAGGTGGTGAGGCAGCTTGCGGATGAACCCCACCGTGTCGGTGACCCGCACCCGGATGCCCTCGCCGAGATCGATCTCCCGCGTCAGGGTGTCGAGGGTCGCGAAGAGCCGGTTCTCCACGAAGATGTCGTGATCGCCGGTGAGCGCCCGGAGCAGGCTGGACTTGCCGGCGTTGGTGTAGCCCACCAGCGCGGCGCTGAGCAGTCCCTGGCGCCCGGAGCGCACGGTCCGGCGGTGCTGCGCCACGTCGCCGAGCTTCCGGCGCAGGTGCTGGATCTTCCGCCGGATCATCCGCCGGTCGGTCTCGAGCTGCGTCTCGCCGGGCCCCCTGAGACCGATGCCGCCGCGGATCCGCGACAGGTGGGTCCACATCCGCGTCAGCCGCGGCAGGAGATACTCCAGCTGGGCGAGCTCCACCTGGAGCTTGGCCTCATGGCTGCGGGCCCGGGTCGAGAAGATGTCGAGGATGACCTCGGCGCGGTCCATCACGCGGCACTTGAGCTCGCGCTCGAGGTTGGCGCCCTGCACCGGCGTCAATTCCTCGTCGAAGACCACCAGGGTGGCGCCACGGGAGACCACCGCGTCTCCCAGCTCGGCCACCTTCCCCTCGCCGATCAGCGTCCCGGGATTCGGGGAAGCCACCTGCTGGGTGACGCGGTCGACCACCACGGCCCCCGCCGTGTCGACCAGCTCGGCCAGCTCGTCGAGGTGCTCCTGCATGTGGGCGGCGTCGGTGCTGCCCTTCCGCGGGGCAGCGACGAGAATGACCCGCTCGACCGGGTCCCGGACGGCAATCAACTCCCGAATACCTGCCTCCTTGCTGCCGGAAAAGTAACGCCCGTCATGGGTGGCCGGGGGGAGCGCCGGAAGAACCCTCGCCCGTGTCGCGGATCCTGATGGTCTCCCACCAGGCCAGCCGTTCGGCGACCTTCTTCTCGAAGCCGCGGCTCCCGGGCCGGTAGAACTCGGCGCGACCGACCTCGGCGGGCAGGTAGGGTTGCGGCGAAAAGCCGTCCGGGAGGTCGTGCGGGTACTGGTAGGCAGCCCCATACCCCAGCGCCTTCATCAGGCCGGTCGGGGCGTTGCGCAGATGCAGCGGCACCGGCGCGGCGGCCGTCCGCCGCGCGGCCTCGCGCGCCGCCTGCAGGGCCAGGTAGACGCTGTTCGACTTGGGCGCGGTCGCGAGGTAGATGGTCACCTCGGCGAGGGCGAGGTATCCCTCCGGCGCACCCAGCTGGTGCCAGGCGTCGCGCCCGGCGACGGCCACCGTCAGCGCCTGCGGGTCCGCCAGCCCGATGTCCTCCGATGCCATCGCGATGGCCCGCCGGAAGATGGTCATCGGGTCCTCCCCGCCCTCGATCAGCCGGGCCATCCAGTAGAGGGCTCCCTGGGGATCGCTGCCGCGGAGCGACTTGTGGTAGGCGGAGAGGATGTTGAAGTGCTCCTCGCCCGACTTGTCGTGGGTGGGGATCCGGGCGGCCATCACCTCGAGCAGCGACGCGGCGGTAAGCACCCCGCCCTGCCCGGCCCGCTCGGCCGCCGCCTCCAGTACGGTGAGAGCCCGACGGGCGTCCCCGTCGGCCGCCTCGGCGAGGGCCGCGAGAGCGCCGGGCTCAGCGGTCACCTCCAAATCGCCCACCCCCCGCTCGCGGTCCTCGAGCGCCATGCTCAGGAGGCGCCCGATGTCGCCGGCGGTGAGGCGGTCGAGCACGTAGACCCGGGTCCGCGACAGCAGCGCCCCCGTCAACTCGAAACTGGGATTCTCGGTCGTGGCACCGACCAGGGTGATGACCCCGCTCTCGACGTGCGGGAGGAAGGCGTCCTGCTGGGACCGGTTGAACCGGTGAATCTCGTCGCAGAAGAGAATGGTGCCGCGTCCGAGGGTGCGGCGCTGCTCCGCTCCGGCGATGATCTCGCGCACCCGCGCCACCCCTTCCGTCACCGCGCTGAAGGGGACGAAGTGCCGGTCGGTGTAGTGCGCGATCAGGTGGGCCAGCGAGGTCTTGCCGCTGCCGGGCGGGCCCCAGAAGATCATGCTGCCCACCGTCCCGGCACGGATCGCCTCGCCGAGCGAGCGTCCCGGGCCCAGCAGATGGTCCTGCCCCACGAACTCCTCCAGGGTCCGGGGCCGCATCCGGGCCGCCAGGGGCGGCCGGACGTCGAAGAGGCTCATGGCCCCCCGCCGAATCCGGTCCGGGTGACGACCTCGAGGAGCAGGAGCGCCGCGGCGCCGCCGAGAAACGCCAGCGTCAGGGCAGGACGGCGGGCCTTCTGTACCTCGGGGACCAGGTTCGACGCGGCCACGTAGAGCGTCACCCCGGCGGCCAGCGCCAGACCGTGCCGCTGCAGCGGCGCCGCGAGATCGGTCAGCGCCACCCCCAGCACGGTGGCCCCACCCAGCGCCACGGCCGCCAGCACGCCCTGCCGGGCGGGGCGGCCCCCGGCCACCACCACGCTGGCGATGGTGAGCCCCTCGGGCAGCTTGTGGAGCATCACCGCGAGAAAGAGGAGGACGCCCAGCCCGGGGGAGTGAAGGAATCCGCTGGCGATCCCGACCCCGTCGAAGAACGAGTGGATGGAGAGGCCGATGAGCGCGCTCACCCCGACATCAGGGGTGACCTCGTGGGTCTCCTCGCCGAAGTGAAAGTGCGGTACCAGGACGTGGTGGGCGAGGTGCACCGCGAGGTACCCGATGAGGACGGTCAACCCCGGGGTCGGGCCGCCGACCTCGAATACGGTCGGGAGAATCCCGGTCAGCACGACGGCGAGCATGAACCCGGCGCCGAACGCCAGGCTGGCTTCGACGGCACGAACGCCTCCCCGGGCATGGCGCACGAGGAGGACGGCACCGATCAGGTTGCCGGCGGCGGCCGCCAGGGCCAGCAGGAGGGGCGTCAGCGCCACGACTCTGCCAAGGCCAGCAGCCGGTCGCGGGTATTGAGGGCCGGATCGGCCAGGACAGCATCGAGGAGCCGATCGAGCAGGGCGCCGAGGGCCGGCCCGGCCGGCCATCCCGCCTCGAGCAGGTCGGTCCCGGTGACGGCGAGGTCGCCCCTTGCCGTCGCCTCACCCCGCGACCGGATGTCCGCAACCAGGCCCTCCCAGCCGGGATCGTCGGCGGTGTGGTAACGCTCCAGAAGGAGCAGGTCGTCGGCGGCAGCCCCGACGGCGGCCAGCCAACGGCGCACCGCCTCCGGCTCGGGCCGCTCCGGCGCCCGTGGGCCGGCCGCGAGGGCGGCTGCCCTGGCGACCTCCGCCCGCGAGGCCCGGAGGCGTTCCAGCACCGTCGCCGGATCCCGGCAAGTGAGGGCGGTGAGCACCACGGGATCGCGCCAGGCGGGCGCATGGTCGGCGCCGGGAAAGTCACCGGCGAGTTCGGGGAGCCAGATCGCGGCCGCGCCGACCTCCCGCCACAGCCGGCAGAAGGCGGCGAGATCGCGCGCCGTGCGCAGCCCCTTGAACCACTCGTCCCGCACCCGCTCGGCGGACAGCCACTGCAGGCCGCCGGCGTTCTCCTGTGCCGCGACCCAGGTCTCGGGCTCGATCACGAAGCCGAACCGGGCGGCAAACCGGATCGCCCGCAGGATCCGGAGGTAGTCCTCGCGGAAGCGATCCCGTGCGACACCTACGGCCCGCACCACGCCGGCTTGAAGATCCTCCCGGCCGCCGAACCGATCTCGCCACTCCTGGCGGATCGGGTGGTAGGCGATGGCGTTGATGGTGAAGTCGCGGCGGGCCAGGTCCTCGTCCAGGGACGCCCCGAAGGACACGACGGCGTGGCGGCCGTCGGTCTCGACGTCGCGGCGGAAGGTGGTCACCTCGTGAAGATGCCGCCGCCGGTCGAGCACACCGACGGTGCCGTGGCGGATGCCCACCGGAACGGTGTGGGGAAAGAGCCGCTGGACCACCTCGGGCGCCGCCGCCGTCGCGAGGTCCACGTCGCTCTGCCCCTCGCCGAGGAGCACGTCGCGGAGCGCGCCCCCGACGGCCCACGTCTCGTACCCGGCGGCTTCGAGCGTCGCGGCGATCTCCACGACCTCCGCGGGCAGGTCCATCCGGGCCGGGAACGGCCGGGACTCACCCACAGAGCACGCTGCCCCCGTTCACGTTGATGATCTCGCCGGTGATGTGCCTGGCCAGGTCGCTGCAGAGGAACAGAATCGGGCCGGCGATGTCCTCGGCCGGCGGGATCCGGCGCAGCGGGATGGTGGCGGCAATCCGGTCCCGGGCCCCGGGTTGGTCGAAGGCAGGCCAGCTCATCTCGGTATCGACCCAGCCCGGCGCGACGCAGTTGACCGTCACCTGAGGCGCGCACTCGATGCAGAGCGACTTGGTCATCGAGATCAGGGCGCCCTTGGTGGCGGCGTAGTCGGCGTGGAAGGCCTCGCCTCGCTGTCCGGCGGTGCTGCTGACGAGGACGACGCGCCCGCCCGGCCGCATCATCCGGAGCGCCGCCCGGGTCGTGAGGAAGACGCCGTCCAGGTTGGCCGCCATGGTGTGGCGCCAGCGGTCCTCCCCCATCTGGGCCAGCGGGGTGTCGTCGACCGGCCAGATCCCGTGGTTGGCGACGAAGGCGTCGAGTCCGCCGAGTGCGTCCGCGAAGGCCCGGAACATCCCGTCGACCGTGGCCGGATCGGCGTGGTCGCCGCCGGCGATGACCGCCTTCCGTCCCAGGGCCCGCACCTCCGCCGCCACTTCCTCGGCGTTGGCCTGCCGGCTGTGATAGGTGATCCCCACGTCGGCGCCCGCCCGGGCGAACAGCACGGCGGCCGCCCGCCCGATGCCACGCGAGCCTCCGGTGATCACGACGGTCTTCCCCTGGAGCGAGATCATCGCATGCCCCCTTCCTCGATCATGCCCACGATACAGTGTTCCACCGCGAGGTGCAGTTCCTGAATCCGGCTGGTCTCGTCCGAGTCGATCACGAGCGCCTCGTCCACCAGGTCGCGAAGCCGGCCCCCACCCCGGCCGAGATGGGCCACGACGCCGATGCCGCGCCGTCGAGCCGCCAGGGCGGCGGCTATCAGGTTGGGGCTCTCTCCGCTGGTGCTGTGCAGGACCAGGAGGTCGTCGCCACGGCAGAGGGCCTCGACCTGCCTGGCGAACACCTGCTCGAAACCGAGGTCGTTGCCAGCCGCCGTGAGCAGGGCGGAATCGGCGGTCAGGGCGATCGCCGCGAGTCCGCGGCCCGGCCGCTGGTACCGGACCACGTATTCGGTCGCCACGTGCTGGACGGTCGCGGCACTGCCGCCGTTTCCCGCGAAGAACAGCGTGCCACCACCGGCCAGCGTGGCCTGGTAGCGGGCCGCCAGGCTCACGATGGCGTCCGCCTGCCCGGCCGTGGCCTCGGCCAGGCGGGCCAGGCGCGCCAGCGCGTCACGCACTGCTTTCGGATCCATCATTCCTCCGTGGTCAGGAGATCGCGGAGCCGCTGGAGGAGCGGTTTCCTCCACGAGAACGACGGCACCGGGTCGAGCGTGCCGTCCGCCAGAATGGCGGCAGGGTTCCGGCGAAGCAGCAGGTCGGCCTGTCCCTCCCCGCCCAGCTCACAGAGGTGAACGTAGGGTTCCGTCACGGTCCGGTCGTCGCCGTGGTTGTCGGCGGCGAGGATGTCCGCCAGCCCGGCCGCCAGGAGCGCCCGGGCCCGCTCGCCCCGGGTGCGCTGCGCGAAGAGGGTGTTGGCATCCACCTGCAGCACCGCCCCCGCGGCCTTCCATGCCGCCGCCACCTGCGGCGTCGTGCACGCATAGCGCTCGGGATGAGCCAGCAGCGGCACCAGGCCGAGGGACGCCACGTGCGCGAGGGCGTGGTAGGCTGACGTCGGCGCCACCATCCGGGTGAACTCGACGAGAAGGTAGCGCGAACCGGCGATCGTGAGCTGCCGGTCCGCCGCCGCGCCGGGACCGAGCGGCCGGTCGAGCATGAGCTCCACGCCCCGATGGAGCCGGATCGGCGCGGTCAGTCCGGCTGTCAGGGCCTCCCAGGCCGGCTGCCACGCTGCCGGGGGACCGGCGTCGGCGCGGCTGGCCTGCAGGTGCGGCGTCAGGCAGATGTCGGTCACCCCCCGCGCCGCCATCTGCTGCAGCACCGCCAAGCTCTGGGCCACCGAGCGGGACCCATCGTCAACCGCGGGCAGGAGGTGCGAATGAAGGTCGATCACGAGGGGGCGGTCGCATTGTGCCGGAGCGTCCGGGCCAGATCGGCGAGCCCGGCCGGGTCGGTTTCGGCCCTGGCCTGAAGCGCCAGGGTCACGAGGGCGTCGGCGGCGAGGAGGTCGAGCGCGGCCCGGCGATCCGGAACGAGGGCAAGGGTCGCCCGGAGCGCCCGCAACCCTGCCTCGCCCAGTGACTCCGCCGTCAGCGGGTCGCTCTCGTCGAGATAGGCCAGGGCGCGCTCCCGCAGGGGATCCGGCGCGCCCTCCGAGCGCCGCTGCAGCCAGGAACGGCTGCCCGCCATCACCCGCCCAGCCAGCCGGCGAGGAGTGCGGGAACGGCCGCTCGGGCCTCGTCGAGCCGGGATGGGTCGCCGGCGCCGGCTGAGGCGAAGTGCGGCCGTCCCCCGCCCTTGCCGCCGCTGAGGGCGGCGATCCGATTGACCAGGTCGCCGGCCTTCAGGCCGCGCTGGACGAGGTCGTCCGTGAGGGCGACATGGACAGCTCCGCGGCCGGCCTTCCCGAAGAGGACCAGCACCGCAGACCGCTTCCCCGAGCGGAACCGATCGACCAGCTCGCCGAGTTCATTGCGATCCTCGACGTCGGTCTCGGCGACGGTCACCGCGAGCCCGGCGTGCTCGAACGCCTGCTGGTCGGCTACGCCGCCGCCACCCGCGCGGAGCGCCTCCGCCAGCCGCGCCTCGAGCCGCCCCCGCTCGGCCAGCAGCTGCTCCACCCGGCGGGCGACGTGATCGGGCTGCGCCTTGAGGGCGGACGCCACTTCCTCGAGCCGCCCTTCCAGCTGATCGACTTCGGCGTACGCCACCGGGCCGGTCACCGCCTCGATCCGCCGCACGCCGGCCGCCACTCCACCCTGCCCGACCAAGCGGAACAACCCGAGCCCCCCGGTGGTCCGCACGTGGGTCCCGCCGCAGAGTTCGATGGAGGGGCCCATCGAGACGACCCGGACCTTGTCACCGTACTTGTCCGCGAAGAACGCCATGGCGCCAAGCGCGATGGCCTCCTGGTAGGCCAGCTCGCGGGTCTCGACCGGCAGGTTCTCCCAGACGAGTTCATTGACCTCGCGCTCGATCCGGTCGAGCAGGTCGGGCTCGACCGGTCCGTGGTGCGAGAAGTCGAAGCGGAGCCGCTCCGGCGCCACCAGCGAACCCTGCTGCCGCACGTGGGTGCCGAGGTGCTTCCGGAGGGCGTAGTGGACCAGGTGGGTCGCGCTGTGGTTCCGCTCGATGTTGCGGCGCCGGGAGGCGTCGACCTCGGCCCGCACCGCGGTCGGCTCGAAGGCCCCATCGGACCAGGAACCGCTGACCACGGTGCCCCGTTCGGCCCTGGTGACCTGGTCGATGACCAGGTTCCAGCCGCCGCCGACGACGGTCCCGGTGTCGCTCACCTGGCCGCCCGATTCGACGTAGAACGGATTCCGCTGGAGGAGGAGGTCCACCCGGCCGCCGCCGGTCCGGAACGCCAGGACCTCGGACTCGGCGGCCGTCGCCTCGTAGCCGACGAACTTCTGGCGTCCCCGCTGCACCGACTGCCACCCGCCCTTCCGGACCCGGACGGCCGGACCGGCGGCGGCTCCTGCCGACCGCGCCTTGCGTGACCGGGTGCGCTGGCCCTCGAGGGCCGTCTCGAAGCCGGCGACGTCCACTCCGACGCCACGCTCCGCGGCGATCATCTGGGTGAGATCGATCGGGAAGCCGAAGGTGTCATAGAGCCGGAACGCTTCGTCGCCGGCGATCGTCCGGGCACCGGCGATGAAGAGGTCCTCGAGCCGGGCCAGGCCGCCCTCGATGGTTTCCAGGAACCGGCGCTCCTCGGTCTCGGTCACCTCGCGGAGGAAGTCCTGCCTGGTCACCAGCTCGGGGTAGGCGGAACCCATGAGCCCGACCACCGTCGGGATCAACGCCGCCAGGGTCGGTTCTCTCCGCCCCAGTACCCAGGCATGGCGGACCGCCCGCCGGAGGATGCGGCGCAGCACGTACCCGCGGCCTTCGTTACCGGGGTAGACCCCGTCGGCGAGCAGGAAGGCCACGGCCCGCGCGTGGTCGGCGAGGACCCGGAACGAGGCACCGATGCCTTCCGGCGAGCCCGGGTAGGGCATTCCCACCAGGCCACTCACCTGCTCGATGAGCGGCGCGAACAGGTCGGTGTGGAAGTTGTCGTCGCTGCCCTGCAGGACCGAGGCGATGCGTTCGAGGCCGGCCCCGGTGTCGACCGACGGCTTCGGCAGCGGGGTCAGGGTGCCGTCAGCCGAGCGGTCGAACTGCATGAACACCAGGTTCCAGATCTCGAGGAAGCGTCCCGCTTCGGCCAGTTCCTCGAACTCCTCCTGGATGAACTCGCGGTTGTCGCCCGGCCGCCACTCGAGATCGACATAGATCTCCGAGCAGGGCCCGCAGGGACCGGTGTCGCCCATCTGCCAGAAGTTGTCCTTGTCCCCGAGACCGTAGATGCGGGTGTCGGGCAGGCCGGTAACCTCCCGCCAGAGGTGGCGTGCCTCCTCGTCGGAGTGATGCACCGTGATCCGCAGCCGGTCGGCGGGGATCCCCAGGTACCGCTCGCTGGTCACGAACTCCCAGGCGAAAGCGATCGCGTCCCGCTTGAAGTAGTCGCCGAACGAGAAGTTGCCCAGCATCTCGAAGAAGGTGTGGTGGCGCCGGGTGTGCCCCACCTGCTCGAGATCGTTGTGCTTGCCGCCCGCCCGGACGCACTTCTGGCAGGTCACCGCCCGCTGGTAGTCTCGCCGTTCCTGCCCGAGGAAGGTCCGCTTGAACTGAACCATCCCGGCGTTGGTGAACAGCAGGGTGGGATCGTCCGCCGGCACCAGCCCGGAGGATGGAACCTCCCGGTGGCCGTGCGCGGAGAAATAGTCGAGGAAGAGCCGTCGGATGTCGGAGGACCGCATCCCGCAAATATAAGCGGGACGCGGGCATGGACCGCCGATGCGGGTCAGCCGTCGAGCGCCTTCCGGGCCAGCTCGGCGACCCGGCCGCCTCGGTACCCCTTGCGGGCCAGGAAGCCGAGCAGCCGACGGTACCGGTCCGGGCGGGGGAGGCTCCCCAACTGCGCCGCCCGCTTGCGGGCCAGGGCCTCCACCCGCGCGTCGTCCACCTCCGGCGGCAGTTCCTCCCTCAGGATCCGGTCGGCCAGGGCAGCGGCCACTCCCATGCCGGTCAGCTCGCGCCGCAGCCGTGCGGGCCCGCGGCCCCGGGCGGCGCGGGTCTGGATGTAATGGCGGGCAAAGACCGCGTCGTCGAGGAGCCCGACCCGCTCCGCCCGCGCCACGGCCAGATCAGCCGCCTCCGGCGGATGTCCCTTGAGCACCAGCCGGCGGGCCAGATCGCGGCAGGCGAAGGGTCGCCGCTCGAGAGCGCGCAGCAGGGTCCGGTAGGCCGCCTCGACATCGGCCGCCCGGCAGAGGGCTTCGTGACTGTCGGACGGCAGCGGGTCACCCACCCGCAAGGCGAGACGACCGACCAGGTCCGCCGGCACCGTCATGAGGGGCCGCCCGTCCACCTGCAGCTGAACGAGCCCCTCCCGCCGGGGATCCGGGACGAGGCCGGAGACCAGGCGGGAGGACCCTGGCTCAGTCGCCACCCTCGTCCCCGCCCCCGACTCCGGCCGGGCGCACCCCGAGCAGTTCCTTCACCTTGACCTCCACTTCCGCCGCCAGGGCGGGGTTGTCGCGGAGGAAGAGCTTGGCGTTCTCGCGACCCTGCCCGATCCGCTGGTCTCCGTAGGCGTACCAGGCGCCGGACTTCTGGATGATGTTGCCCTCGGCGGCGAGATCGACCAGCAGGGACGTGTGGCTGATCCCTTCCTCGAAGAGGACGTCGAATTCCGCCTGCTTGAACGGCGGGGCGACCTTGTTCTTGACGACCTTCACCCGCACCCGGCTCCCGATGACGTTCTCCCGTTCCTTCACGGGGCCGATCCGGCGGATGTCGAGCCGCAGGGAGGCGTAGAACTTGAGCGCCTTGCCGCCAGTGGTCGTCTCCGGGTTCCCGAACATCACGCCGATCTTCTCACGCAGCTGGTTGATGAAGACCACGGCGGTATGGGAGCGGTTGATCGACCCCGCCAGTTTGCGGAGCGCCTGGCTCATCAGCCGCGCCTGCAGGCCGACGTGGCTGTCACCCATTTCGCCCTCGATCTCGGCCTTCGGTACCAGCGCCGCAACCGAGTCGATGACCACGAGATCCACCGCCCCGGAGCGCACCAGGATCTCGACGATTTCCAGCCCCTGTTCACCGGTGTCGGGCTGGGAGACCAGCAGATTCTCGATGTCGACCCCGAGCTTCCGGGCATAGTCGACATCGAGAGCGTGCTCCGCGTCCACGTACGCCGCCACTCCCCCGGCCTTCTGGACGTTGGCCACGAGATGGAGGCAGAGGGTCGTCTTGCCTGACGACTCCGGTCCGAAGACCTCGGTAATGCGGCCGCGAGGAACCCCACCCACGCCGGTGGCGGCATCGAGGTTGATGGCGCCGGTGGGGATCGCCGCCACCCGCTCGCGTGGCGAGTCGGCTCCCATCCGCATGATGGACCCCTTGCCCAGCTGTTTCTCGATCTGCCCGATCGCCAGGGTCAGGGCCTTCTTCCGCTCCGGATCGAGCCGGTGCTCTTCTGCCGCCATGTGCCCCCCGAAAGTATGTAAGTGAATCGAAAACGGACACTGATGTATCCAGACACCAACCTAATACCGAATATTGCCCGAACGCAATGGGTATCCTGGAACCTGCTACCGTGACACCCTCCAGGCGTCGGGGATATGGACCACGCCGTCCGCCCGGCCTTCGGCGACCGTGATCACATCGAACCGGTACCGGGACCCGGGCCGCCCGTACCGCGCCCGCCAGACCTCCGCCAGCCGGCCCACCCGCTGCTGCTTCCGCCACCCGACCGCTTCCCGGCCATCGCCGATCCGGTTGGGCGCCCGGGTCTTCACCTCGATGAAAGCCACCAGGTCGCCCTGGCAGGCGATCAGGTCGAGATCGTGCCGCCCCACCCGGAACCGAACCGCCAGCACCTGCCACCCCCGCTCCGCCAGCCAGGCCGCTGCCCGTTCCTCCCCGCGGGCCCCGCGCACATGCCTGGGGTCGGTCCACTGCTCGATCGGAAGCGGGCCCCGGCGAGTCACGTCGGGCAATCTGGGGGAGACGCAAGCGGCCCGCGTCACCGTTCTGACGCGGGCCGGCACGAAATCACGGGACGGCAGGATCAGGAGCTGTATTCGTCGAGTTGATGCATCCCGATCAGCACCTCACGTCCCCGGGCCCCTTCGGAGGGACCGAGGACGCCGGCGTCATGCAACTGGTCGATGATCCGGGCGGCCCGGCCGTAGCCGATCTTCATCCGGCGCTGGAGCAGGCTGGTGGAGCCCCCCTGGTTCTGGATGCAGATTTCCGCCGCCTGGCGGAACAGCGGATCCCGCTCTCC
>DASWBQ010000463.1:0-17222 GCA_036390535.1 Gemmatimonadales bacterium
GCAGCCGAACCACTGATCAACTCGGGACTGGCAGGCACCGACGTGGTGGGGAACTTCACCGCTGACATTCTGGGCTGGATGGCTGAGACTGGCCCGGATCCCGTGATGGCCTGGGACGAGGAGTTCCTGTCGGGCGCCGACGAAGCGTTGTCCTTGCTACTACTACCAGCAGAGCGCGATGCGGTCCTCACGGAGGACCTCACCACGCGGGGGCTCTGGCGACTGGCGGCGGGCAAACACCCCGTACACTGGATTCTCGACCGCGTCGCCGCCCTTGCTCCGGATCCCGAGGCGCGGGAACGCCTCGTTGACGGGCTCAAGCTGGCGGTCCGGTGGCGGCTCGGCAGCGCTTCGCGCACCCTGACCCGGTTCCCACCCCGGCCGTTGTTCTTCCAGACTGCGCCGCTGGTCCGGCAAGTCTCCCTCGGTAGCGTGCTCTCCGAGCCGCTCCCGCGGCCCCGTGCCGGGGGCGCCGACGACGCGGCCGGCCTGATCGGGGTGGCGCGGGCCACCCTCGCCTCCCGGGCCCGGGAGACCGACACCATCACCTGGGCCAACCCCGACGAGGTCCAGCTCTTTCGCCTCGATCGCGGCGTCGATGTCATGCTCATCGGGCTGCGCCCGGCGCACCGCCTGCCGGTGGAGAGCTACTTCGGATTCGTCGCGGCGCGGAACCGCATCCCGGTCGCCTATGGCGGCGGCTGGGTGTTCTTCGGCCGGTGCGAGATCGGGGTCAACCTCTTCCCCGAGTTCAGGGGTGGGGAGTCGGCCTTCATCTTCGCCCAGGTGCTCCGGGCCTACCGCCAGCGTTACCGGGTCGCACAGTTTCTCGTCGATCCCTACCAGTTCGGCAAGGGCAACACCGAGGCGATCCGGTCCGGCGCCTTCTGGTTCTATTACCGCCTGGGGTTCCGGCCCACCGACCCCGAGGTGGCAACCGAGGCCTCGGCCGAGTGGGCCCGGCTCCACTCGACGGCCGGGCACCAAACAGCGGCGTCGGTGCTCCGCCGGTTCACTGCCTCGCCCCTCTTTCTGGATGTCGACCCCCTCGAGGCCGGGATGACCCCCGCGCTCGACGCGCCCTGGCGCCCGGTGGCCCCGGACCTGCCGAGCCTCGGCTTGGCCGTCACCCGCTGGATCGCGCACCACTATCACGCCGACCGGGGACGGGCCCAGTCGGAGTCACTCCGGCTCGTCAGCCGGGCACTGGGCGCGTCTGTCCGCCCGCGCCGGAAGAACGAACGGGAGTGGTTCGAGCGGTTGGCTCCGCTGGCGGCGATGATCCCGGACCTGGGGCGCTGGCCGCGCGCCGAGCGGCGCCTCTTGGCCGCGGCGCTGGCCGCCAAGGGCGGGCGACGGGAGCGCGACTACGCGCTCAGGTTGCAGCAGCTCCCGCGTCTTCGCCAGGCGTGGCAGCAGACGGCGGCACATCCGCCTTCAACGCCCGCTTGAGTGCCAGTGTCAGCGGAATCGCCAGCAGCGCGCCGGGTGGGCCCAGCAGGAAGCCCCAGATGATCAGCGACACCAGTCCGACCAGCGGGGTGACGTCGAGCCCGCTGCTCATGAAGCGCGGCTTGATCAGGTTGTCCACCGCGAAGTTCATCACGACGATCCCGGCCAGGACGACCAGGGCGCGCTGCCAGCCGTACTCGAGGAGCGTGAGCAGTGTCGGGGGAATGAAGGTCAGGATGATCCCGACATTCGGGACGAAGTTCATCACGAACGCCACGACCGCCCAGACGAAGGCGAGGTCGGTCCCGACCGCCACCAGCAGCACGTAGACCCCCACGGCAAAGCCGGCGCCGGTGGCCGCCGTGATACTCAGGTATTGGCGGATGTCCTGGGAGATGTGCGCCACCAGGCCGCCCGGCTCCAGGTCCATCTTCCGGGCCGCCATCTCGGCGAGGATGAAGGCCACGATGATGAGAAGGAAGAGCGCGCTGCTGAGCGCCCCGCCCACGCTCGAAAGCACCCCCGCCACGAAGCCGAGCACTTTCCCCGGCTGGACGAGTTCCGCCGCCGCCACCCGGTGCGGGTCGATGCCTCGCGCTTCCAGCTCGGCGGCAAGGGAAAGCCAGAGGCCCTGGACCTTGTCCTCGTAGGTGGGCACCATCCTCACCAGGTTGGTGGCCGCCAGCCCGAGGAAGGCGAGGATCGCGAGAATGGTGCCGATCATCAGGAGCGCGGCCAGCGTCAGGGCGAATCCCGTGGACATGCCCCGGCGCCGCAGGCCACCAAAGACCGGGAGGATTGCGATCGTAATCAGCAGCGCGAAGAGGAGGCTGGTGAGCGGGCCCTGCGCCGTGCGGACCCCCGCAGCGATGACCACCAGGCAAGCCCCCGCCACCAGATAGCGGAGCTTGTGGTCGAGATGGTCGTGGAGTTTGCTCATGCGGCCTCCGGGGTGGCTAGAAGCGCCAGTGCGCCATCAGGCGGATCCCGAAACCCCGGTGCGACGGGCTGTCCGGACCCTCCACGACCGAGTACCGCAGGAACATCTCCGGCGACAGGGAGAAGGACTCGCCGAATGGAAGGTGGTACCCCACATCGAGTCCGGTGGAGAGCCCCGACTCGCTGAAGTCGTCCGCCAACGAGCCTGTCCAGTCGCGGAACTGCATGCCGATCCGGGGCATCAGGTAGAGGTCCGCCACCGGAAAGATCGCGACGCCCGCGAGGAGAGCGACGGCGCTGAACTCCGTCTTGGCCTGCCCGGGTGGGGTGCCGGACGGGTTGGCCGCGGGGGCGCCGTACGGCTGCCAGTCGACGTCTGCCACGAGGAACGGCCGGCCGTTCCGGGCCAGGCCGAGTCGGCCGACCAGATACTCGCCCGGCTTGGAGTCGCCTCGCTGGGTCTGGTGAATCCCGCTACTCCCGAACCCGAGGCCACCCCCGACCAGGAACTCGTATTTCCGAGGGGCCGGCGTCGTGGACTGGGCCGCCAGCGATTGAGCCGTTGCCCCGGCGCCCGCCAGGGTCGCTGCCAGCAGGACCTGCGAAAACCTGCCCATCATTTCGGACCTCATCGGTGTTAGAATCCCGCTGAAACCTGTCCGCACCCCGTCCCGGACGCCAATGACCGCCGCCTCGCCCGCCGCGGCCCGCCCCCGCCGGGCTGCCATCGTCTCCCCCCTCGTCGACACCCTGGCAGTCGGTGGTCTGTCGCTGCTGGCGTTCGTTCCGCTGCTGCTGACCGGGAGGAGCGACCTGGTCCTGATCGGCCCGGGGACGCAGGCCACGATCGCGGCCCTGATCAACATGCCCCACTTCCTGTCGTCCTACCGGATGATCTACCGGTCCCGGGAGATGGTAGTCCGCCACCAGTGGGCGGCGATCTGGGTCCCGCTGATCCTCCTGCTCTACATCATGGTCGCGATCTACCAAAGCCAGTATACGCCGACCATGGTCACGATGTTGCTGGTGGTCTCCAGCGGCTACCTGGCCTGGCACTACACCGGGCAGGCCTGGGGGATGATGGCCACCTTCGCCCACCTCGAGGGCTCACCGTTCAAGGACGACGAACGGCTGCTGGTGCGGGGCGGGCTCCGGATCCTGCTGGCCTGGCACGTCGTCTGGTTCCTGCACTCCTCGGGCTTCGCGGCCAGACTCGGCTTCCCGCTCGACCAGGTCTATTCCGGATTGACCTGGCTCACGCTGCTGGCGCTCGCGATGGGCGTGGTGGGGCTGGCCCGGATGCGCCGCCGCACCGGGAAGCTCCCTCCGGCGCGGGCGCTCGTCGCCTGGGCGGCGATCTTCGTCTGGTACGCGGCGATGGCGCGAGACCCCCGGGCCATCTTCTGGGTCCAGATCGCCCACGCCCTCCAGTACCTGATCTTCCCGACCCGGGTGGAACTCAACGTGACCGAGCGGCAGGATCCGGTGCCCAGCCACGTCTGGCGGCACATGCTCCTCTACGGCGCGGTCCTGCTGGGCCTCAGCTGGGTGATGTCCTACCAGTTCCCGACCGGGGCCATGGCGATGATCACCCGCGCCCTGGGCGACCGCCCGGGCGAACTGACGCCGGTGGTGATCTTCGCCTTCCTGAACATCCACCACTACTTCACCGACGGCGTGATCTGGAAGCTCCGGAATCCGGAGGTGAGGCGGGACCTCTTCGCCCATGTGGCAACGAAGCGAGGGTGAGAAGCCACCTCACCCCTCACTTCCGCGCGAGCAGCCAATCCACCACCTCGTCCAGCACCTGTCCCACCATCAGCGTGTGCCCGGCTGCCGGCCGGACCCGGAACTCGATTTCGTAGCCTGCATCACGTCCCCGGGCCACTGCCGTCTCGAGTCGGGCGGGCGTGGCAAGCGGATCCAGTTCACCGGCATAGAGGAGCGTGGGCGGCACTGGCGCGAGAGTCGCGCCGGTGGCAGGTGGCGCGCCGCAGCCCCCGGCCAGGCAGGCGATGGCCGCTATCCGGTCACCCCGGACTCGGGCCGTGCTCCAGGTCGCTCCCGCCCCCAGTGAATGGCCCAGCACGTAGATGCGTGATCGATCGATGGCGTGCCGGGCCGCCGCCGAGTCGACTGCCTGGTCGAACGCCTCGGCGGGATGCCTCATCCAGGCATTGGTGAATGCCGTGATCAGAAGGAAGCCCCGTTCCTCCGCCAGCTCGCGCAGCCGGCCGGCGCCGTAGGCCTCGAGGAAGGCCCGCTCGTCGGCGCCGGCCCCGTGGAGCGCAATCACCAGCGGCAGCGGCCCGCCCACCTGCCTGGGAACGATGACGTGGAAGGGGATGGTGTCACCTGCCACGGCCAGCTGAGTGCGGCGCCCGTCCCAGGATGCCATCGCCTTCCTCCCACGATCACCGTACACCGCGGCCGAACCAGGCGTCGAATCCAGCGCCGTGGCCACCGAGTCCATCAGGGTGATCGCGTCGTCGTACTGCCCACCGAAGAACATCAGGGTGGCCCGGTCGAAGGCCTGGTTGAGGGGCCCACTCTTCTCGCGGGTCGGGGGGTGGGCCCGGTGGGCGTACTCGACCCGGAGATAGCTCAAGGCCAGCCGGTCCCTGGTCTTGGCGTCGGGGCCTCCCTGGCCAGCCGCCTGGGCGGCGAGGGCCGCTGGCAGGAACACCAGCCCCAACCGGGTCGCCGCGAGGCGGACCAGGCGAAGCCGTGCGGTGGGCCTCAGGATCGGGGCTGGAGCCGGGCCAGCAGCGAAACGGTCTGTACGTGACATTCGTCTGCCGTTACGCGGACCGCAGCCCGCACCCACGCCAGGTACGACGGGTGTGACACCGTCACGTCGTAGACTCCCGCCCGTTCATACACCAGCGAATAGACGCCGGACCCCAGGAGAGACCCCCGTGCCGTGTCGGCGTAGGCGCCCTCCCTGGCAATGACCTCTGCGCCATTGGCGACCGAAGCGCCGGTGAGGGAGTCGCGCACGGTGATCGAAAGACCCGGGCGGGCTTCTTCCGTGCACGCCACCGGCGGATTCTCGGCACAGGCACCGAGTGAGAGGGCAGCCATCACCCACCCGCCCCTCATGGCGTCTCGCCCGCGAGCCAGGCAACGGCCGGTGGCATCTCGTGGAAGTTCCGAATCTGCAGCCCTCGGTTCCGGCCGATCTCTTCGAGAAACGAGGCCCGGTTGAAGTCGCGCCCCGGCTCGTTCACGATCGCCATCCGGACGGTCATGGCGACACCCTGCTCCCGCAGCCGCTGGCCGAGGTCGTAGGTGTCGGTTGCGGTCATAGTGGTGTTCGCCGTTCGCGTGTCGATCAGGATCGGCGCCATGGGGTGACGGAGGGTGGCCCCCCGCAGCTCGGCCAGGATGTGGTGGGCCTGCTCCAGACCGTACTCTCCCTCAACGGTCACGCAGACAAACCCGGAGTCGGGGTCGAACCGGACCTCGTAGCGCATCTCTTAAGGTATGGTCCGGAGGCTGGATTGTATACAGTCCCGCCTCACGCTCATCTCACGACTCACGACTCTCGACTCACCTCCCCAGCTCCCCCGGCGCCCTCGCCCGCCCCATCCCGCCGGCCAGCGCCAGCAGCGCCAGGCCGTACGGCAGCATCAGGAACAGCTGGTACGGCACGTCGAGTCCCATCGCCTGAAGCAGGAACTGCATTGCCGTCGCCCCGCCGAAGAGGAGCGAGGCTCCCAGCACCCACACCGGATGCCAGCGCCCCAGCACCACGATCGCGATCGCGATGTATCCCCGGCCGGCGGTCATTTCCTCCGTGAAGGTCCCCACCTGTGCCAGCACCAGCGTCCCACCCGCGAGGCCAGCGAGCATGCCGCCGATCAGGGTGGCTGCCACCCTGAGGCCCCGGACCCGGACGCCGGCGGCCAGGGCCGCCTCGTGCGACTCGCCGGATGCCCGGAGCGCCAGTCCCCACCGGGTGCGGTAGAGGGCCCACCAGGTGACCGGCACGAGCAGCCAGGCCAGATAGGTTGGCGCCGGCTGGCTGAAGAACCCCTCTCCCACGACCGGCAGCGCTGCCAGCCCGGGAATCGGCAACACCGGGAACGTCGGGAGCGACAGTCCCGCACCAGCTGTTCCGTATACCTCGCGATAGACCACTCCCGTCAGGCCAACCGAGGCCAGGGTGATGGCCGTGCCGGTGATGATCTGGTCGGCGCGCATCCCGATCGCCACCACGGCGAAGACGGCCGCCATCAGGAGGCCGGCCGCGGCCGCGCCGAGCGCGCCAAACCAGAGACCGCCCGCCGTGGCCCCGAGCGTCGCACCGAGGGCGCCCGCCAGCATGGCGCCCTCGATGCCAAGATTGATGACGCCACCCCGCTCGGCGAGCGTCTCGCCCAGGGCCGCGAGGAGGAGCGGAGTCGAGACCCGCACCGCCGACGCAAGGAAGCCGGCCAGCAGTACTTCATCCATCAGGCAGCCTGCTCTTCCGGCTCGGGGAGCACCTCGAGAGCGGCTCGTCGCCGGGCGACGACATCGGCCAGCAGGACGACGACGATGATCGCGGCCTGGACGATCGCCACCGCCACGGCCGGAATACCTGCTTCCCTCTGCATGGCTCCCGCGCCCGCTTCGAGCGCCCCGAACAGGAGTCCCGTCAGGATGATTCCGAGCGGGTGGCCCCGGGCCAGCAGCGCCACCGCAATGGCGGTAAAGCCGTAGCCTGGCGAGAGGTTCTGGAAGAGGGCGTAGGTGACGCCGCTGATCTCGAGCCCGCCGCCCAGCCCCGCGAGGGCGCCCGACAGCAGCAGGGCCACCGAGAACATCCGGGCGCTGGCGATGCGTCCGCTGATCCACGCGGCCTGCGGGCTGGCCCCCACCGCCTTGAGACGGAAGCCCCAGGCCGTGCGGCTGTAGGTCGCGTGGAGAGCAAAGGCCAGGAGAATCGCCAGCACAAAGCCCAGATGAAGCCGGGTCCCCGGCAGCACAGGCAGCCGTGTGGCGGCGGGGACGAGGTCGCTCTGCGGATAGACCCCCTTCACCTCCTGAAGCGGGCCCTGCACCATCAGGCTGACCAGGGACTCGGCCACGAAGTTGAGCAGCAGGGTGCTGATCACCTCGAGCACGCCGAACCGGACCTTGAGGAGGACCGGGATGGTCACCCACAGTGCCCCGGCGATCAGGGCGGCGGCAAAGACGATCGGCACCGCGAGCGGACCGGCCGCTTGGCCAAACTGGAGACCGGCCCAAGTCGCGGCGATCGCCCCGACCAGGAATTGCCCCTCCATCCCGATGTTGAGGGCGCCGGCCCGGAGGGCCAGCGAGAATCCGAGTCCCAGGACGATCAACGGTGTCGCCCGGACCAGCGTGGCCGACGTCATGGCGTACCACGACCCGAAGGCTCCATTCCAGAGCGCCCGGAACGCGGCCGCGGGGTCCTGCCCCAACACCAGGAGAACGAGGGCCAGCCCGACGGCGCCCAGTCCCAGGGCGGCCGCCGAAACCAGGAGTCGTTCGCGGAGCACCCCGGCCGTCATGCGGGTGTCACTCCGCGAAGCATTGCATCCCCCACCGCGGCTCGCGGTGTCTGCGGCGGCAGTTCCGCCACCAGGCCGCGGCACACCACCAGGAGGCGATCGCACCCCAACGCCAGCACCTCGTCGAGGTCGCTCGAGTAGACCACGACCGCAATCCCGTCCGCGCTCGCCTGCCGGAGGCGATCGTGCACGGCCGCCGTCGCCGCGAGGTCGAGCCCGCGGGTGGGGTTCTCGACCAGCAGCACCGACGGCCGGGATTCGAGGGCCCGCGCGAGGACCAGCTTCTGCTGGTTCCCGCCGGAGAGCTGTCGCGCTTCGGTCTCGGGACCCGGGGCCCGCACGTCATGCGCGGTCAGCAGCGTGGCGGTGCGGCGGCGGGCCTCGGCCCAGTCGATCCGCCAGCCGCGGGTCCACGGGGCGGCCGGCCCCGACCCGAGAACCACGTTCTCGGTGAGGGTGAAGCCCGGAATGAGCGCCTCGGTAGTCCGGTCCTCCGGTACCAGCACCACCGGCTCCTGCGCCTCACGTCGTCCGGTGGCCAGGGGGAGCAGCCCCGCCAGGCCGAGCATCAACTCGCGCTGGCCGTTGCCCTCGACTGCGGCAATTCCCACGAGCTCACCGGGGCGGACTGCCAGGTTCACTCCCTGGAGCCCGGGCCCGCGATGGGCGATCGGACGGATCGTCGCGTCCTCGAAGCGGATCACCGGGTCCTCGGTGGTGCGCGCGGTGGCCCTGCCGGGCCGCCGGACGATCCCGGTTGCGCGGCCCAGCATCGCCGCAGCCAGCGTCGTGTGGCTCTGGCCGACCAGCGGAGCGTCCAGGGTCACCGCGCCGTGGCGCAGCACGGTGACATGATCCGCGGCGGCGAAGACCTCATCGAGTTTGTGGGTGATCAGCACGACCGCGCCGCCCTCCGCCGCAAACCGCTGGATCAGCGTCAGCAGTTCCTCGATCTCCGCCGGGGCAAGGACGGCGGTGGGTTCGTCCAGCAACAGGATCCCGGCGCCGGCTTCGAGGGCCTTCACGATCTCGAGGCGCTGGCGGAGCGAGACCGAGAGCGTCTCGACGACGTCGCGGTCATCGAGCCCTTCCCGGAGCCGCGTCAGGACGGTGCCCGAGGCCCCCGCCCGCCTTCCGAGTCGCCCCGTGGCGAGGGCGATGTTCTCGCCAACGGTCATGGCCCCGACCGAGGTGAAGTGCTGGTGCACCATCCCGATCCCCAGCGCCCGGGCGTCCCTGGGCGACCGGACCTGGACTTCGCGGCCGCCCACCCGAATCACCCCGCCCGGCTCCGGCGCGAGCATTCCGAAGGCGATGTGCATCAGGGTGGTCTTCCCCGCGCCGTTCTCCCCGAGGAGGGCGTGGACGCTCCCCTCGCGAAGAATGAAGTCGGCCCCGCGCAGCGCTTGCACGGGGCCGAACCGCCTGGTGATCCCCCTCAGCTCGAGAACCGGCGTCCCCTTAATCACGGCTCACGACTCACGACACTCGACTTCCGCTACAGACCGGTCGGGTGGTCATGAAAGGCCCACGGCAGGCCGAAGCGGCTCGACAGGTGCGCCGCCAGGGCCTGCACTCCCACCGTCTCGGTGGCGTAGTGGCCGGCATAGAGGACGTTCAGCCCGCCTTCCATCGCGTCGAAATAGGTGTAGTGGGCCCCTTCGCCGGTGATGAAGGTGTCGCACCCGGCCGCGGCCGCCGCACCGATCCGGCCCCCGGCGCCACCGGTGATGATTCCCACCCGGCCGGTCACCTCCGGTCCGCCCGGGATCAGCCGGACAGTGGTGCCGAGTCGCGCCTCCAGCCTGCGGACCAGCTCTTCCCGCGGCACGACCAGGTCACCCATGACCCCCAGCGGAACACCCTTGTAGAGATCGAAGGTCGCGGGAGCCAGGAGACCGAGGTCCCGCGCCAGCACCGCGTTGTTGCCGACCTCGGGGTGGATATCGAGGGGAATGTGCGCGGCATACACGGCGATGTCGTGCTCAAGGAGGGCACGGAGGCGGCGGTACCGCCGGCCCGCCACCGGCTGGTTGCCGTCCCAGAACAACCCGTGATGTACCAGGAGCAGGGGCGGACCGTCAGCCTGCCCGTGGCCGGCGGCGCGTTCGATGGCTCCGTCGATCGTCGCCTGCGACGCATCTACCGCGGCGACGATTGAACCGATCCCGCCACGGTTCTCCACCTGGAGGCCGTTCACCGCTCCGGCGTCGTCCGGGACCTCCGTGATCCGGAGATAGCCGTCGAGGTAGCTCCGCACGTCCGCGAGGGCGACCGTCACGGCTTGGCGGGCTCCGCCATCTGGCCGGTGGACCGGTCCACTGGCGCTAGGGTGCCTGCGGCGATCGAGTCGGCCGTGGCACGAACCCGCTCGCGCAGCGCGGCCGGTATCATGGAGTCGAGTACCGGGTTCGGCACCCACTGGATCACCCCGCTCTCGAGCCCGAACGACTCGACCCGCGGGACGAACCGCCCCTCCTGCACCTCCCGCGCAACCAGCAGAAACGCCCTCGGCAGGTCGATCACCGCGGAGCCAATCACCCGATCCGGCGCGAGGGAGGACTGGTCGGCGTTGGCACCGAAGAGGTAGACCCCGGGTCGTTCCTTGGCGGCCTGAAAGAGACCCAGGCCCGCCGCATCGGCGTTGTGGTGCAGCATGTCGACGCCGAGCTGGATCATCGCGAGCGCAGCCTCCCTGCCGGCGACGGCGTCGTCGAAGTTGTTGAGGTACGTCTCACGCGACTGGACGTTCGGGTTCACGGCACGCGCGCCTGCTGCCCAGGCTTCGTAGGCGAGTTTCACCGGAGGCAGTTCCATCCCGCCTACATAGCCGATCTTGCCGGTCCTGGTGAGCGATCCAGCCACCATCCCGGCCAGATACGTCGCTTCGGAGAGCCGGAAGATCAGCGGCACCACGTTGCCCGCCACTCGCTGGCCCGACGTGATCACGAAGACGGTCTGCGGAAACTGCCGGGCCACTCGCTCGGCGGCGTCCTGGAACTCGAACCCGTGCCCGAAGACGATCGGGTAGCCTTGGGCCGCGTAGGTGCGGAGCTGCTCCTCCTGCTCACCCGGCGTCCGCGCCTCGACGTGGCTAACCTCGACGCCGAGGGAGTCCTTGATCATCATCAGGCCGGCGTAGGCCCCGGAGTTCCAGGCTGCATCGGCAATGGAACCCGGGGTCACAAGGGCCACGCGGAAGGTGTCCGGGGCTGTTTCGCCTGATTTGGCACAACCAACAAGCAGTAGTGACGCGACACCGACGCGCCACCAACGCAACAGCGTCGTCTGTCGCTCTGGTTTCTGCTCTCTGCTATCTACTCTCACTCGTAAGGTCTTCCCAAGATCAGTTCCAGAACCCGCGCCATGTCGTCGTTTGAGTAATAGCTGATGGTGATCGTCCCCCGCCCCTTCCGCTTCGCCGTGATCCTGACGTCGGTCCCCAGGTGTTTCCTGAGGGTGTCCTCGATCCGACGCTGTTCGGCATGAACCGCCCGCACCGGCGGCTTGGTGCGCCTGGTCGTGCGTCCCGATGCGACCGCGACCGGACCTTCACCCCGGACCAGCGCCTCCGTCTCCCGCACCGACCACCCATGCTCCGCCACCTGCGCCGCCAGCCGAGACAGCTCGGCCGGGTCGGTGACGGCCAGGAGGGCCCGGGCGTGCCCCTCTGAGATCGTCCGATCCTGCACCCGCGACTGGACGTCGGCCGGGAGCTGCAGCAGCCGGAGGCTGTTGGCGACAGTCGAGCGGTTCTTGCCGACCAGGCGCGCCACGTCGGCGTGCGACAACTTGAATTGCTCGTGCAGACGCTCGTACCCGCGCGCGGTGTCGATCGGCGACAGCTCGTCCCGCTGGAGGTTCTCGATCAGCGCCAGCGTCAGCAGCTCCTGGTCGCTCACCTCCTTCACCACCGCCGGCAGCTTCTGCCACCCCAGCCGCTGGACCGCACGCCAGCGCCGCTCGCCGGCAATCAGCTCGTAGCCACCGTGACTCGAGCGCACCACCACCGGCTGCAGCAGACCCGAGGCCTCGATCGACGACGCCAGCTCGCCCAGTGCCACCTCATCGAAGTCGCGCCGCGGCTGGAAGGGATTCGGCTTGATCGCCGACACCGGCAACTCGCGCAGGGCGCCGGCAGCCGCCGCCTGATCCCGGCTGATCGGGCCAAGCAGCGCCTCCAGCCCGCGGCCGAGACGCTTCTCGCTCATCCTGGACCTCCTGCGCTGATCGCGTCGAGCCGCTTGAGCAGTTCCTGCGCGGCGGAGAGATAACTCTTGGCCCCGACCGACTGCACGTCATACAACAGGACCGGCTTCCCGAAGCTCGGCGCTTCCGCCAGGCGGACATTGCGCGGAATCACCGTCCTGAGCACCGTCTCCCCGAAGAACTCCCGCGCGTCGTCCGCCACCTGGCGGCAGAGATTGAGCCGGGCGTCGTACATGGTGAGCAGCACTGCGTCGAGCACCAGGTCCGGGTTGAAGTTCTGCTGGACCAGCCGGATGGTGTTGATCAGCTGCGAGATACCCTCGAGCGCGTAGTACTCGCACTGAATCGGGATGAGCACCGCGTCGGCGGCCGTCAGCACGTTGAGGGTGATGAGCCCCAGCGACGGCGGCGTGTCGATCAGGATGAAATCGAACTGGTCGCGCACCGGCTCGAGCGCGTCGCGCAGCATGTACTCCCGGCGCGGCCGGTCCACCAGCTCGAGTTCCGCGCCCACCAGTTCCTGGTTGGCGGCGAGCACGCGCAGGTAGGGAAGATCTCCATCTTGCTGCAGCGCGGCCTCCGCCTTGACGCCGCCGAGGAGGACGTCATAGAGCGTCGGCTGATCGCCATCGCGCACGGCGCCCACGCCGGACGTCGCATTCCCCTGCGGATCGGCATCGACCAGGAGCGTCTTCCGCTCCGCGATCGCAAAGGAAGCCGCGAGGTTGACGGCGGTGGTGGTCTTGCCGACGCCGCCCTTTTGGTTGGCGACGGCAACGATTCTAGCCATAAATTGTTACTCGATAATGAGTTGCTGCCGAACAACGCGATTGGTTGTACTCGGAAAGCAACAGAAGATTGCCCTGTGGGTCCAACCGAAGTCAAGCGCCCTGGTTGCTCCGCCTCCAGCGATGGACTTCGAGCACCAGATTCTGCAGGTCGCTCGGCGACACGCCGGGGATCCTCCCGGCCTGGCCCAGGCTGGAGGGACGGACCCGATGGAGCTTTTCCCTCGACTCCCAGGAGAGGGTCGCGAAGGCGTGATAGTCGATCTCCCCCGGGAGGGCGAAGTCCTCCATCGTCCGGATCTGGGCAGCCACGCGCACCTCCCGTTCGAGGTACCCGGCGTACTTGAGCTCCACCTCCGCCCATCGCCACGCCTCGGAGGACACCTCCCGGCCAGCCGCCCCGAGCAGCTCCAGAAGGCTCACCCCTGGCCGTTTCGCCAGGTCCGCCACGCGCACCGGCTCGTCAATGGTCGCACCGTCGAGGGCGGAGAGGATATCGTTGACCTGATCGGGCGAGACCGCTGTTTCACGTGAAACAGCCAGGAACTCCTCCTCGTGCTCCAGCCGGCGCTCCGCCGTATCGAGTTCCTCCTCGTTCAGGAGCCCGAGCCGCCTGGAAAGGCCCAACAACCGTCGAAGGGCGTTGTCCTGGCGGATGGAGAGCCGGAATTCGGCCCGGGAAGTAAAGAGGCGGTAGGGCTCGTCCACCCCTTTGGTGATCAGGTCGTCCACCAGGACGCCGATGAACGCCTCCGACCGGCCGATACTCACCGGTTCTCGTCCCAGACTGTGGTGCGCCGCGTTGATGCCAGCCACGACGCCTTGGCCGGCGGCCTCTTCGTAGCCGGTGGTCCCGTTGATCTGGCCGGCGAAGTACAGTCCTGACAGCGCCTTGACCTTCAATGTGTGGTCAAGCTGGGTCGGGGGGAAGTAGTCGTACTCGATGGCGTAGCCGGGGCGGGTCATCTCGACATGTTCGAGTCCCGGGACGGAGCGGAGGTACTGGAGCTGGACGGCGGGCGGGAGGGAGGTGGAGAGCCCGTTGACGTACATCTCGGTGGTGTCGAGGCCTTCCGGCTCCAGGAAGACCTGGTGCCGCCTGGCCTCGGGGAAGCGGACGATCTTGTCCTCGATGCTCGGGCAGTAGCGTGGTCCCCGGCCGCTGATGGCGCCGCCGAAGAGGGCGGATTCGGAGAGGTGGCGCTGGATGATCTCCTTGAGTTCGTCGCCGGTGTGGGTCAGGTAGCAGGGCAGCTGCTGCGGGTGGGCGGGGTGCTCGAAGTGGGAGAACCAGTAGGGGTCGGGGTCGCCGTCCTGCCGAGCCATGGCGGAGAGGTTGGCGGTGCGCCCGTCGATCCGCGGCGGGGTGCCGGTCTTGAAACGTTCGATCGTAAACCCATACCGTAGAAGATCTTGAGAGATGTCTGCAGATGGTGGATCCCCGGCCCGGCCGGCCGGAATCCTGGTGTCGAGCCCCATGTGGATCTGCCCACGCAGGAACGTGCCTGCGGTGAGCACGACGGCCGCGGCCTGGAGGAAGCGCCCGTCCGTGGTCTCGACACCTACTACGCCTTGACCCTCGATGCGGAGCTTCCGCACCATCCCCTGCGAAAACCGGAGCGAGGGTAGTCGCTCGAGCAACGAACGCACGGCGCGCCGGTAGAGGCCCCGATCGCACTGCGCCCGGGGTGACCACACCGCCGGACCTTTGGAGCGATTCAGCATCCGGAACTGGATCCGCGCCAGGTCGGTGGCACGGCCCATCACCCCGCCCAGTGCATCCACCTCGCGGACCACGGTGCCCTTGGCGATCCCGCCGATGGCGGGATTGCAGGACATCTGGCCGATGGTCTCGAGGTTCTGGGTCAGCAGCAGGGTGCGGGCGCCCAAGCGGGCGGCCATGGCGGCCGCCTCGGTGCCGGCGTGCCCGCCGCCGATCACGATCACGTCGAACCGGGTCATGCCCTCAAGCTACTGCGGCGGGCAGGCGGGTTCCACGTGGGCAGAAACACGACGGGCGGCCCTCGGCCGCCCGTCTCACCATGCGATTGGCCAACAGGTACGCTACTTCTTCCCGTTCGGCTTCTTCTGAGCGGCGCTGGTATCCTCCGCCTCCTCCTCGGCCGGCGTCTCCACCTCACCCGTGGTGAGCACCGACCGGCCCCGATTGTCGACCCCGATCGCGGCCCGGGTCGTTCCCCCGCCGTCCCCGAACACCAGCGTCGACCCGCCTCGGGCGTTGAGGCCCAGGACCGTCCGCGCCACCCCTCGGCCGTCGGCGAACACCAGGTTGATGGTCTCGTCCGGCAGGACCGCCACGATCAGCCGGGCGTTGCCGGTGCTGTCGGAAAAGGTCAGCCCGGACGAACCGTCGTCGAGCAAGTTCAGCTTGATGTTGGTCTGGTTGTCGGCGTCCTGAAGCACCAGCCGGATCGCGCCCGCGTCGTCCTGGCCCCAGACACCCCGGACTCGGCCCTCGCTGTCGCGAAGGACGAACTCCCGCGACTCCACCACCTGCGGCACCAGCCCGGGCATCCCGTGGCGGGCCGCCGTCCAGACCAGGGCGGCGCCAATACCCAGCAGCACCGCGGTGACCACCAGGGTGAGTTGGCTTTGCCGCTTGAGCCGCCGGTTTTCCCGCTCGACCGACTCGAGCCGGTGCACCAGCTGATGCTCGACCGCGGTCAGGGCCGGCGCAGGCGGCGGGGGCGGGGGCGGGGTAGGTGGTTGCTCCGGCGGTTTGGGAGTGGCCATGACACCTCAGACGGCGGTGGGGAAATCGAGGAAGTAGGACCGGCCAGCCCGCTCCACCAGGTCCTGCGAGAGCGACGGCGGGGTCTCCAGGTACTTGGCGATGTCGAGCAGGTGGTCGATGACGTCGCGAGGGTGGCAACCCCGGGGGGCAATCGAGTGGGCGTGATAGAAGTTCTTGTAGAGCTGGCGCACCGCCGATGAGTCGTAAGCCACCCCTCTCTCGCTGCAGTACCGCTGGAAGATCGTCTCGTATTGTTCGAGCGTCGGGCTCTCTACCCGGATCTTGTAATGGATCCGGCGCAGGAAGGCCTCTTCCACCAGTTGTTTGGGGTCGATGTTGGTGGCGATCACCAGCAGCACGTCGAACGGCACCGGGAACTTGGCCCCGGTGTGGAGGGTCAGGAAGTCGACCCGCTTCTCGAGCGGCACGATCCAGCGGTTCAGCAGGTCACGTGGCGGCACCCGCTGCCGGCCGAAGTCGTCGATGATAAGCACCCCGCCGTTGGCCTTCACCTGGAACGGGGCCTGGTAGACCTTGGTGTCGGGATCCCACTGCAGGTCCAGCTGGTCGAGCATCAGTTCGCCGCCGGTGAGCACCACCGGCCGCGCTACCAGCACCCAGCGCTGGTCGTGGCCGATGTCCTCGCGCCAGAGTCCATCGGACCCACGAGTTTCGGCCACTGGGCGGTGGTAGAGCTGGTCGTAGAGCACCATGATCTGCCCGTCAACCTCGACGGCGTAGGGCACATACATGGCCCCGCCCAGCATCCTGGCGATCGTCTCGGCGATGGCGGTCTTGCCGTTGCCCGCCTCACCGAAGAGGAACAACGACCGGCCCGAGTTGATCGCCGGCCCGACCTCATCCAGGGTCTCCTGGTTCAAGACCAGCCAGTCGAAGGCCTTCTCTACCTCCGGCCTGGTCACGTGCACCTGCTGAATGGTCTGCCGGGCGACCCATTCGCGGTACTGGGCCAGTGGCACCGGCGCGGCCCCGACATATTGACTCATGCCCAGGGCTTCGCGGGCCCGCGCCCTGCCCTCCGAGGTGAGGTCGAAGGTATACCCGGCCCGTGAGGCACCCTGGGTGGCGCGGACTTCGACCAGTCGCCGCTGCTGCATCTGGAGGAGCTGGTCGTCCACGAAGGGGAACGGCAGCTTGATGACCTCCGCCAGTTGTTCCCCGAGGCGGGGGCCCTGGACGTAGAGGATCTTGAGAGCCAGATCGACGAGAAACTCTTCGCTGAGGCCCGTTTCCGCGTACGTCCTAGGGGGAGCCGGAAAGGTCGCGGTTGTGATTGGGCTTGCCATGGCTTCACCCATTGGTCGGGGTCGTGGTGCTCAGGCGGTCTCCAATGCGCGTCCCGGTCCGCTCCACCACGCCGGCGGGCAGCTCGAGCGCCATCGCCGCGCCCTGGTGGTAGCCGGTCACCCGCGCCGGCCGGAGCCCGGGGTACATCGCAACCACCCGGTGGTCCGCGTCGAGGAACAGCACGTCGATCGGATAGGTCATGCCGAGCATGTGAACTGCCCGGCAGGGCCGGATCAGCAGCCCGTCACC
>DASWBQ010000464.1:0-6552 GCA_036390535.1 Gemmatimonadales bacterium
CCGAACGGCCCGTTCCTGGTGTAGTAGAGCGCCGCGATCGGCCGTTCCCCGGGGACCCGCGGCGGCTCGAGCCCGTGCAAGGTCGATCCCGAAATCAGCCGGGTGCCGTTTGCCCCGCGAGCCACGGTGAATCGGCCCAGCACGCTGTGGTCGGACCCTGCCCGCGTCGGGTCGGAGAGCCGGACCGCCACGTCGATCACCACCAGGCCAGCCAGCGCCAGCGCCGCCAAGTGGGGCCGGCTGCGCCAGCGCATGGCCAGCACGCCCGCCCCGATGCTGGCGCTCGCCAGGACGGCGGGTCGGGTGATCCCGCCGACCAGGGGGACTACGGTGGCCACGGCGGCGAATGCCAGGAAGCGGAGCCGCCCGGCCGGCGTCCAGATGCTCCCCGCCGGGGCGCCCAAAGCCACGGCGATGGCCAGGGCCACCGGTGCCTCGATGGAGAGCGGCAGCACCGTCGGGCCGATGGCGACGACCAGTGCCGTGCCGAGCGCGCCGCCCAATGCGAGCAGGACGTAGAAGCGGGGCAACCAGGTCGTCGGCGGCGCTGCTGCAGCGAGGGTCCCGTGCTGGGCCAGCCCCACCACCACGAGGGCCGCCAGGGTGGCCAGCGGCCCGACCAGGGCGTAGGGCTGGTTCAGGAAGATCACCAGCGCGGCGACGGCCATGACGTCCTGCAGCCGGGTGGCTGCGCGCACCAGGCCGCGTCCTGCCGGGCTGAAGGCCACGATCCAGGTGAACAGGTAGAGGCCGAGCGGCAGCACCCAGAGGAGCGGGACGGGGGCGATGTCGCGAGTGAGGTACTCGCTCACTCCGGCCAGGAGCGCCGCCGGGATGGCGGCGCGAACCGCCCATTCCAGCAGGGCCCGCCTCGGTGGTCCCGGTGCCGGCGTGGTCGGCGCCGCGGTGTGCCGTTGACCGGCGCGTGGCCACCAGAGTGCCGCGCAGAGCACGGCCAGGATCATCACTCCGGTGCGCCAGACGCCCCATTGCGCCGCGATGCCGATTCTCGGCTCGATCAGCCAGGGGTAGGCCACCAGGCCCGCCAGGCTTCCGGCGTTGCTCGCGGCGTAGAGGGCGTAGGCGGAACGGTCCCCTTCCGCGCGGGTCGCGGCGAAGTTCGCCTGGACGGCGGGCGCCGTGAGCGTCAGCGCGAGCACCGGCACGCCAAGTTCGACGGCGAGGAGCCGGAGCGCGAGGCCCAGCGTGACCTCGCTGGCGTCTGGCGCCATCGCGAACGGCCGGGCCGCCAGCAGCGCGATCGCCCCGGTGACGAGGAAGATCAACTGCACCCCGCCGACCCATCGGACGCCTGCCCGTGACCGGGTCACGTCCACGATGGCGTAGCCGGCCAGGAGCGCAACCTGGAAGAAGAGGAGGGTGGCCCCCCAGGCAACCGGGCCGCCGCCGAGCCAGGGCAGAATGGCCTTCGCCGCCGCCGGCTGGGCGGTGAAGAGCAGGGCGGCGCCCAGGAAGGCGACCAGAGGGGGGAGGAAGCGGGGAAGGACGATAATGGGCGGTTGGGTGTGCGGCCTTGCCATGCCGGTAGGGTGAGCCGAGGTTCAGGGGTCGTCTACCGGGGAACATCATGCGACGTCGGGATCTCCTCAAGGCCGCCGCGGTCGCGGGGGCCGCCAGTGTCCTGCCGCGGGCTGCCTTCGGGCAGGATTCCGCCGCGTGGCGCGTGAACCATGATCGCGTCAACGGCTGGCTCAAGGACCTCTCACGGTTCGGGGCCAACCCCGGTGGCGGGGTCAGCCGGGTCGGCTTCAGCGACTTCGATGTCGAGGCCCGGGCCTGGCTCCACCCCCTCATGCAGGACTCCGGGCTGACGGTCCGCACCGATCCGGCCGGCAACATCATCGGTGAGTTGCCGGGGACCGACCCATCCCTCAAGCCGCTCCTTTTTGGCTCCCACATCGACTCCGTCCTCAATGGCGGCAACTACGACGGCGACGTTGGCACCCTCGGCGCCATCGAGGTGATCCGGACCCTTCGGGAGAAGGGCTACCGCAACCGGCATCCCCTCTGGGTCACGATGTGGGCCGACGAGGAGAGCGGCCTGACCGGCAGCCGCGGGTTCCTCGGGCTCATTACCGCGGACGAGCTGTCACGCCCGTACCGGGGCGGCCTGACCCTGGGCGAGTGCATTCGGAAGGTCGGCGGCGACCCGTCCCGGATGGGCGGCTACCGGTTCGCGCCAGGGAGCATCGCGGGCTACCTCGAGCTCCACATCGAGCAGGGCGGGACCCTCGATCGGGAAGGGCTCGACATCGGCGTGGTCGAGGGCATCGTCGGCATCATCGGGGCGTCCGTCACCATCACCGGCTTCGCCAATCACGCCGGCACCACGGCGATGGCCGAGCGGAAGAACGCCCTCCTGGCGGCGTCGGAGCTGGTGCTCGCCCTGGACCGGATCGTGAAGTCGCATCCGGGGCGACAGGTCGGCACCGTCGGCCAGCTCGCCGTCAAGCCTGGCGCCTCCAATGTGATTCCTGGCGAGGTGACGCTTTCGATCGAGCTTCGCGACCTCGACATGGCCCGGCTCGACGGGCTCTGGGAGGAAGTCCGCGCCGAGGGTGACCGGATCATGGCGCGGCAGGGAACGACATGGTCTTTCACTCCACGCCCGCGCAATGAGGTGGCGATGTCGGACCCGCGGATGCGCGAGGTCGTCTCGGCATCGGCGAAGCAGCTCGGGCTGACGGCCAAGGCGATGCCGAGCGGCGCCGGTCACGATGCCCAGAACCTCGCCCGGATCGGTCCGATGGGGATGATCTTCGTGCCGTCGGTGGGCGGCATCAGCCATTCGCCGCGGGAGTTCACTTCTCCCGAGGACGTCACCAACGGCGTGAACGTGCTGCTGCAGTCGGTCTTGCGGCTGGACGGCGTGACCGCAGGCTAAGGGCAGCTTCATCATTGCTTCATGGGTCTGGGCCCAAATTGGGAGTGTTCCTGTCCCGGAGGCTCCCGTGCGCCCCTTCATCTCCATCGTGCTGACTGCCGCTTTCCTGGCTCCGGCTGCCGGAGCACAGGCCCGTCCGGCCGCGAAGGCAGCGCCCGAGAAGACGCCGGTGCCGATCGACACCGCCTTGGCCGAGCTCCCGGCCGGGACTGCCGGCGCCAGCTACGGGGCCGTGCTGAAGCATGTCGCGAGCGTCGGCCCGGGCGGCTTCTACCTGATCCGGCTGCCCGCCGACTCGCTCTGCGAGGACCATCCGCTCAAACCGGCCTGGGACGAGGGAAGCGGCAAGGTCAAGGTGGTGCTCGACGGGGGGCACAGCAACGCCACCCCTGGGATCGAGGTGACCTGCAGCCGGCGGATCGTGGGCGGTCTCACGGCCACGGCGCCCAGCGGAGAGAAATTCCGTGCCTCCCGCATCGTCGAGCAGGGCAGCTTCGTGATGCCGGCGGAGAGCGAACTCCGCTGGCAGAGTCACTTCGATGTGTCGGTGGCGGTGCCGGCAACCGAGGGGTTGGCGGCTACCAAGCGCTTCGCCTACTACATGGTGATCGAGCCGGTCGTGGTGGGAAACGTCGGCCCCGCCCAGCGAGACAGTAGCCACGATGCCGCCACGGTGGACGCTCCCGATGACATCACCCGGGTCCAGCAGACGCTCTGGTCGAAGCACGTCTGGCTTTGGGTGGTGGACCGCCCGTCAGGGAGGGTGCTGGCGAAGGGCCCGCTCCTGCCGGGGTCGTGTCCGTAAGGAGGCGGAGAGGCGAAGCGGCGGAGGGACAGGGTGAAAGCGAACGGGACGGCCTGGGCCGTCCCGTTCGACGTTTCGTTGAGCAGAGAGCGACCTAGTGGTTGTGCCCGTGCTCCGGAGCGGCCGCCTCCGCCTTCGCCTTGATCCGGAGGAAGTGGCGGGCGTCGGCGACGTAGAGCGTGTCCGATTTCACCGCTGCGGGCCACGTCTGGCCACCCGCCGGGACGAAGAGCCCGCCGATCACCCCCATGCCGCCAGCCTCGATCGGGGCGCCGGTGGTGTTGTTGTACTCGACGGTCACCCGGTAGGTCCGGTCAGGCCGGATCGGATAGCCAACGCTGCCAAGCCGGTACAGCTTCCTGATGGGTACCCCGACCACGTTCTTCTCGGCGTCGAGCGTCGGCGCGGCCGACCAGATCACCTTCTGCTCGGCGACGTCGATCAGTTCGATCTTCGTCGCCATCTCGTGAACGTGCCCGCCGATCGCGGCGATCTTGCCGGCGATGGCCGGTGACGCCTCGTAGGACCGGGTCGAGACCCCGGCGGGGAGGGTGAACGACTTGTCCCCCACCGGGAAGCCGACGTCGAGCTGGAACGGCGCCCCTTCCCAGAACGGCCAGGGACGGCTCGCCGGGACGTAGTTCAGCACCAGTCGGGTGATGGCCTCCTCGTAGTCTACGTCGGTCGGGTTGTGGAGCATCGCGCTGGCGACCAGGAGGGCGCCCTTCCGGACCGGCAGCCCGAAAAGGAACCAGGGCAGCCGTTGCTCACCGGTCTCCTTGCCCGAGGCCATGACCCGGCGCGAGATCGGCAGGAAGAGCTCACGGTTCTCGGGATCGATCAGGTTCAGGTGATGAAGCAGCCCATCGGGGAGCTTCTTCCCCGTCTTGTCGAGGATTTCCACGCGGAAGCCGTACAGGGCGGCATCGACCGGGAACTCGAACCGGACGACGGGCGGAAAGCCGCCGCCGCCCCCATGATGCCCGGTGTGGGCCTCGAGAGGAATGCCCGGAAGATCGATCAGGATCTCCTTGGCCTTTTCGTCGACGGTGACCTTCGCGACCGGAAGGGCCAGCGGGTCCGGGGTGGGCAGGGCCAGGGTGTCGGCCGCAGCCAGCAGCAGGGCGAGGGGCAGGACAATCATGGCGCACAATATAATCGCAACGCCAAGTGCCCAATGGGTTTCCGTTCTGTTTCCCACCTCAGCGGATTAGTTTGGGACGGTTCGCGCCACTCCGGCCCCGCGGCAGGATCGTTGGAGCCGGTTCAGGAGGATTTCAGGGCCCCTGGCCAGGCTGGTGGACTGGGCCCTCCGCTTTTCCCCCGACCTGGTTGCCATGACACTCACGATGCGCGTTGTTGCCGCCGCCCCCGCGGGCTATGCCACGCCCCTCCTTGCCGTCCTGCTGAGCGACACGGGGCTGCCCGCCTCGCTGTCCCAACTCGATGGCCAGACCAACGGTGCCGTCTCCCGGCTGATGGCCGCCGGGGACTTCAAGGGGAAACGGGACGAGACTGCGCTGCTGTATCCCGACGGCCCCGCGGCGAGGATTCTCCTGGTCGGGCTCGGCAAGGCGGACGCCGCCGACCGGAACACCGTGCGGCGGGGTGTGGCGGTCGCGGTGAAGCGGGCCCGCCACCTGGGAGTGACCTCCGCCGCCGTCCATCTGGCCGCGGATGTTCCGATCGGCGTCCGCGCGATCGCCCAGGCCGCCGCCGAGGGTTCGGAGCAGGGCGCCTGGCGCTACGAGGCGCTCAAGCAGCCGTCTGAGGATCAGAAACCCGAACTCGACCAGGTAGACCTCCTGTTGCCCGGCAAGGCAGAGGACGCCGAGGCCGGCGCGCGGGTTGGCGCCGCCATCGGGGCGGGGCATGCCCTCGCCCGCGGGCTGCAGGTCCTGCCGGGAAACCTGTGCACTCCATCGTTCCTGGCGGCCACCGCGCAGGAGATCGCCGCCCGCCACGGCTTCAAGGTCACCGTTCTCGACCGCGCCCAGATCGAAGCCGAGGGGATGGGCGCGCTGATGGCGGTCGCGAAGGGGAGTGCCGAAGAGCCCCGGTTCATCGTGCTCGAGCATGACGGGAAGGGTGGCGCTCCGGTGGTCCTGGTAGGGAAGGGGATCACCTTCGATACCGGCGGCATTTCGATCAAGCCGGCGGAGCGGATGGAGGACATGAAGTACGACATGTCGGGCGCGGCCGCGGTGCTGGGGACCTTCGAGGCCCTTGGCCGGCTGCGGCCCGCCGCCCGGGTGGTCGGGCTGATCCCCACCTGCGAGAACATGCCCTCTTCCCGGGCCTACAAGCCTGGCGACGTGGTCAGGAGTCACTTCGGCAAGACGATCGAAGTGGTGAACACCGATGCCGAGGGACGGCTGATCCTCTGTGATGCCCTGTCGTACGCCCGCCGGTTCCAGCCCGCCTGCGTCATCGACGCCGCCACCCTGACCGGCGCGGTGACCATCGCGCTGGGCCACGCCGCCGCCGCGGTTCTCGGAACCGACCCCGAGCTGGTCCGGCAGCTCCGCGAGGCGGGAGAACGGGCCGGGGAGCGGGTCTGGGAGTTGCCGCTCTGGGACGACTATCGGGACCTGATCAAGTCCGATGTCGCCGACGTGAAGAACAGCGGTGGTCGTGCCGCCGGCACCATCACCGCCGCCTGGTTCCTGAAGGAGTTCGTGGAGGGTTACCCCTGGGCCCACCTGGATATCGCGGCCACGGCCTATTCCGACAAGGAGAGCCCGGCCATCGTGAAAGGTCCCACGGCCATGGGGGTCCGGCTCTTCTGCGAGTTCGTGCTGGCGCGTGGCTGAGGCGACGGGCGGACGGGCGGACGGGCGGA
>DASWBQ010000465.1:0-7160 GCA_036390535.1 Gemmatimonadales bacterium
GGCTTCGTCGAGCGCGCGCCGGGCGAACCCGACGGCCGCGGCGGCGACGGAGGCGCGGAAGATGTCGAGGGTCCGCATGGCGAGCTTGAAGCCCTCACCGGGCGGGCCCAGCCGCTGTCCCGCCGGCACCCGGCATCCGTCGAAACGGAGCCGGGCCAGTGGATGCGGTGCGATGACCTCGAGCCGCTCGGCGACGGTGAACCCGGGAGCGTCCGGATACACCACGAAGGCGGAAATCCCCCGCGTGCCTGGGGCTTCGCCGGTGCGGGCGAAGACACAGTAGACGTCGGCGATGCCGCCGTTGGAGATCCACGTCTTCTCCCCGGAGAGAACGTAGTGGTCGCCCTGGGGACGGGCCTCGCACCCGAGCGCCGCAACATCCGATCCGGCCTCGGGTTCTGAAAGGGCGAAAGCAGCGATCCACTCGCCGCGGGCCACCCGGGGGAGGACCCCCTGCTGGAGGGCCGGGCTGCCGGCGAGCGTGATCGCGCCGCTGCCGAGCCCCTGCATCGCGAAGGCGAAGTCGGCCAGGCCGTCGTGATAGGCCAGCGTTTCCCGGGCGACGCAGAGGGCGCGGGAGTCCAGCTCCGCCAGCGCGCCGCCGAACCGGCCCGGGACACAGTAGCGAAGGAAGCCGGCGTCCCCGAGGGCGCGCACCAATTGACGGCAGGCGGCGTCGGTGCTCCGGTGGTCCACCGAGGCGAGGGCCCCAGGCGCCCACGCCATCAGCTCGTCGGAAAGGGCCCGGTGCTCCGGGCCGAAGAAGGGCCAGTCCAGGGCGCGGCGATCCACGAGGTCAGTTCCCCTCGAACCTGGGGGTCCGCTTGGCCGCGAAGGCCTCGAAGGCGCGCCGGAAATCCCCGGTCTGCATGCACAGCGCCTGGGCCTGCGCCTCCGACTCGATCAGTTCCTCGATGCCCATCGCCCACTCCTGGTTGAGCATCGTCTTGGTCATGCCGTGGGCGAACCAGGGGCCGTCGGCCAGGCCGCGGGCCAGCTCCTGCGCCCTGGGGAGAAGGTCCTGGGCGGGGTGGATGGCGTTGTAGAAGCCCCACCCCAGTCCCTCGTCCGCCGTCATGGTGCGCCCAGTGAAGAGCAGTTCGGCGGCGCGTCCCTGGCCGATCACCCGCGGCAGGAGGCCGCACGCGCCCATGTCGGCGCCGGCCAGCCCGACCCGGGTGAAGAGGAACGCGGTCCGGCAGGCGGGCGTGCCCAGACGCAGATCCGACGCCAGTGCGAGGATCGCTCCCGCCCCGGCGCAGACGCCGTCGACCGCGGCCACGATCGGCTGGGGACAGCGGCGCATCGCCCGGACCAGGTCGCCCGTCATCCGGGTGAACTTGAGCAGGTCCGGGGTATTCATCTTCGTCAGCGGCTCGATGATCTCGAAGACGTCGCCACCGGAGGAGAAGTTGCCGCCTGCGCCGGTCAGGACCACGGCGCGCACGTCATCGGCGTAGACGAGGTCGCGGAAGAGGTCCCGCAGCTCGGCGTACGACTCGAAGGTGAGGGGGTTCTTCTTCCCGGGCCGGTTCATGGTGATGGTGGCCACCCGGCCGTCGTCGCTGCAGGCCCAGGCAAAATGGGTCGCCTGATATCCCCGGAAATGCTGTTCGGCCATCGGCTCGGTCTCCGCGGTCACTTCCCCGGCGTGGCGTACTGCCGGGAGAGGTTGGTCTCGTACTGCCGCCGCCCGGAAAGGTACTGCACGGGCCAGTCGTTGCCCCGCCAGCCGATCCGGGCCGCCTCGTGGAGGGTCCATGCCGGGTCGGCGAGATGCGGCCGGGCGATGGCGCAAAGGTCGGCCCGCCCGGAGGCGATCACGCTGTTGACGTGGTCGGCCTCGAAGATGGCCCCGACGGCGATGGTGGGCACCCCCAGCTCGTTCCGGATCCGGTCGGCGAAGGGGGTCTGGTACATCCGGCCGTAGACCGGCTTCTGGTCCGGCCAGACCTGCCCGGACGAGCAGTCGATGGCGTCGGCTCCGGCGTCCACGAAGTGGCGCGCGATCTCCAGCGCATCGTCGGAGGTGTTGCCGCCCGGAAACCAGTCGTGACAGGACAGGCGAACCGAGACCGGCCGCTCGGCCGGCCAGACGTCCCGGATCGCCCGGAACACCTCCAGCGGCCAGCGGCAGCGGTTCGCCAGCGTGCCGCCGTACTCGTCCTCGCGCCGGTTGGTCAACGGCGAGAGGAAACTCGACAGGAGGTAGCCGTGGGCGCAGTGCAGCTCGAGGATGTCGAAGCCGCAGTCCGCGCCCCGGCGGGCCGCGGCGACGAAATCGTCCCGGACGCGCTCCATGTCGGCCCGGGTCATGGCGCGTGGCACCGCGGAGTGGGGGAAATAGGGCAGGGCCGACGGGGAGATCAGCGGCCAGGCGCCCTTCAGGACGGGTTCGTGCTCACCCTCCCAGGGGACGCGGGTCGCTCCCTTCCGACCGGCGTGCCCGAGCTGGAGACCCATTCTCGCCCCCGACCGCTCGTGCACGAACCCGACGATCCGCCGCCACGCCTCGGCCTGCTCCTCATTCCAGAGGCCGGCGCACCCCGGAGTGATCCGGGCATCGGGAGTGACGCAAGTCATCTCGGTAAAGAGGAGACCCGCGCCACCCAGGGCACGGGCCCCGAAGTGCACGAAATGGAAATCGTTGGGGAGCCCGCCATCGGCCGAGTACATGGCCATGGGCGAGACGACGACCCGATTGGGGACCGTCATCCCCCGCAGGGAGTACGGCGTGAACATCGGCGGCGGCGGCTGGCCGGTGACCGTCATCCCGGCCCGCTCGGCGAACCATCGCTCGAAGCCCTCGAGCCAGGCCCGGTCGCGCAGGCGAAGGTTCTCGTGTGAAATCCGCTGGCTGCGGGTCAGCAGCGAGTACATGAACTGCTCGGTGGGCAGCGTCTCGCAGTAGCGACGACCCACCACCTCGAACCACTCCATCGCGTTCCAGGCGGCGTTCTGGATCCGGAGCACCTCCACGGCGCGGAGATCCTGGTAACGGCGCAGGACCTCCGGGATGATCTCCGGTTCACCGCCGACCTCACGGAACTGCCGGGTCAGCTCGATGGCGTCCTCGAGGGCCAGCTTGGTCCCGGACCCGATGGCGAAGTGGGCGGTATGGACCGCGTCGCCCATCAGGACGACGTGGCTCCGGCCGTTGTAGTGCGCCCAGGTCTGGCACCGCACCCGCTGGAAGTTGAGCCAGGCCGAGCCACGGAGGTGCCTGGCGTTGGTCATCAGCCGGTGACCGTCGAGGTGGTCGCCGAATAGCCGCTCGCAGAACGCCACCGACTCCTCCTGGGTGGCGCTGTCCAGGCCGTGGGCCCGCCAGATTTCCTCCGGGCACTCCACGATGAAGGTCGATGTCTGCTCGTCGTACTTGTAGACGTGGGCCTGGAACCAGCCGTGCGCGGTCTTCTCGAAGATGAAGTTGAAGGCGTCGAACACCTTGTCGGTGCCCAGCCAGATGTACCGGTTGGGGCGAGTGACGACGTCGGGCCGGAAGACGTCTGGGTACCGGCCGCGGATCCTCGAGCTGACGCCGTCAGAAGCGACGATCAGGTCGGCGTCGGGGAACTCCTCGTCGGACACCACCTCCCGCTCGAAGACCAGCTCCACGCCCAGTTCCTCGCAGCGGGCCTGGAGGATGTTGAGGAGCTTCTTCCGCCCGATGCCGACGAAACCATGCCCGGAGGTGCGGATGGTGCGCCCCCGGAAACGGAGTTCGATGTCGTCCCAGTGGTTGAACGCCTGCTCGATGGCATCGGCCGTCGGCCGATCCCAGGCCCGCATGTTCTCCATGGTGGCATCGGAGAACACCACCCCCCAGCCGAACGTGTCGTAGGGACGGTTGCGCTCGACGACCGTGATGTGGTGACCGGGGTCGAGCTGCTTCATAAGCAGCGCGAAATAGAGCCCGGCGGGACCACCGCCGACGCAGACGATCCGCATCAGGGAACGGCCACGCCGGATCCTGGGCTGCGCCGGTCGTTGGCCCCGCTGGCGACCCCGGTCTTCGGGTCGACAGTGATGGAGTGTCCGTCCCCGATCCCCCACCGGGGGACCACCCGGAGGTCGTGCCCGCGGGCCTTGAACGTGGCCACGCCGGCGCTGTCGAGTGCGCCCGCTTCGATGAAAGCCTGGTCGGGAAGCCACTGGTGGTGGATCCGCTGTCCGTCCACCGCCGCCCGAACCGGCATCCCGAACGCCGTGACGTTGAGGACGATGTTGAGCACCGTGTTGGGAATGGTCCGTCCGCCCGGGGATCCGGTGATCAGCACGGTGCGCCCGTCCCGGCGCACCATGGCCGGGGTCATCGACGAGAGCATCCGCTTGCCGGGCGCGATCAGGTTGGCGGGCGTGCCGATGTCGCCGCTGGCGTTGGTCTCCCCGGGCTTCTTGTTGAAGTCGCCCATCTCGTTGTTGAGGAGGAACCCGGTTCCCGGCACGACGACGAACGACCCGAAGCCGCCCTCGAGGGTGTACGTATTCGAGACGGCCATGCCGTCGGCATCCACGATGGAGAAGTGAGTGGTTTCCTCCGGCTCGGCGCCGACGGGCTGGGTCACGATGTCAGCGCCGAGCACCACGCTCGAGGTCGCCCGGGTGGTGTCGATCCCCCGGGCGAGTTCCGCGGCGTAGTCCTTCGAGGTCAGGCGGGCGACGGGAACCGCCACGAAATCGGGGTCGCCCAGGTGCCGCGCGCGGTCGAGAAAGGCGCGCCGCTGGGCCTCGACGATCAGGTGAATCGTGGTCGGGTCGTACCGTGGCCGCGCCGGCAGATCGAACCGCTCGAGGATGTTGAGGGCCTGCACCAGCACGATGCCGCCGGAAGACGGCGGGGGCATCGAGACGATCTCGAAGCCGCGATAGCTGCCCCGCACCGGCTCACGTACCCTGGCGCGATATCCGGCCAGGTCTTCCCGGGTGATGATGCCCCCGTTGGCGGCCATGCCGTCGGCGATCCGGTCGGCGATCCACCCGGTGTAGAACGCATCGGGACCGTCATCGGCGATGGCCCGCAGGCTCCTGGCCAGCTCGGGAAGGCGAAGGGTGTCCCCCTCCGACCATTCCCCGCCGCCGGACTTGCCGTACGCCGTCACGGAGGCCGGGAAAGGCGCCATCGGCCCGCGAAGCGCCCAGTTGAGACCTCTGGCCACGTCTTCTGCCAGGGGGAAGCCGCGCTCGGCCAGCTCGGCGGCCGGGAGGACGACATCCCGCCACGCGAGGCGGCCGTGAGCCCGGTGGGCCAGCTCCATGCCGCGAACCGTCCCCGGGACGCCTGGCGCCAGCCAGCCGGCGGCGGTGAGCGACCGGTCGATCTGACCATCCGCTCCCAGGTACATCGTGGGGGTGCTCCGGCCGGGCGCCCGCTCGCGGTAGTCGATCGCGACGGCCTTCCCGGCGGGCGGTTGGATGATCATGAAGCCGCCGCCACCGATGTTGCCGGCCGACGGGTAGGTCACGGCCAGCGCGAAGGCGGTGGCGACAGCGGCATCGACCGCATTGCCGCCGCGCTTCAGTACATCGGCGCCGACTCGTGACGCGACCGCTGACGCCGACACCACCATGCCGTTGGGGGAAGTGACGGTGGTCGTGTCCTGCGGCAGGCCAAGGGCCAGGAGGAACAGAAGAGCAGACATTGGATGTGGCCCGGGGGTGAGAGCCCCGAATGGTACGGGGCTGCGAAACCCTCCCGCAAGCGCTGCGGAAGGGTCAACCGATGGCGCGGCGGGTGAAGGAGCGCATGCCCAGCCTCCAGAACAGCCCCGAGAGGGCCAGCAGGGCGAGGGTCACCAGCCAGATGGGCATGTGGGGGAGCGACGGGGTGATCGCGGCCCGCATCCCTTCCGAAACGTAGACCAGCGGGTTCACCAGCACCGCGTACTTCATCACCGGCACGGCGTCGAGTCCCTGCCAGGGATAGTAGGCACAGCCGAAGAAGATCATCGGGGCGACGATGAAGCCGAACATCAGCCCGATCTGGGCCGGCTCGATGATGGTGCCGAGCAGCAGCCCGAAGGTCGAGAAGGTCGTCGCGGCCAGGAGCGTGATCCCGACCAGCCAGCCCCAGCCGCGGATGTCCAACCCGGCGATCGGCCCCATCATCAGCCGGGCAATCGGCAGGACCACGAGGGCGGCGATGACCCCCTGCACCACCCCGGCGACCACCTTCTCGAACGCGACCAGGCTGATCGGCACCGGGGCGAGCAGCCGGTCCTCGATCTCCCGGGTCCATCCGAAGTCGGCCACCATCGGGAGCGCCACCGACTGCAGGCTGGCGAAGGCCAGGCTGATGGCCAGGATGCCGGGGAGCAGCGCCGAGGCATAGCCGGCCTGCACGAAGCCCATCTTGGGCAGCAGGTACCCGAACACCAGCACGAACAGCAGCGGCTGCAGCGTGACCCGGAGCAGAAAGAAGGGGAGTTCCTTGCCGGCCACGAGAGCGTCCCGGCGGAAAAGGGCCAGAAACACCCTCCCCGCCGGAATCCGGGGACGCTCGGCAAAGCCGGGTGCCGTCATTCGATCGTCCTCCCGGTCAGCGAGATGAACAGCGTCTCCAGGCTCGGGGGGAACAACCGGATGTCGCGAATGGCGCGCCCCCGGGTCTCCGCGACGCGAAGCAGGGCCGGGATGACGTCCCCGCCGCGTTCCGCGAAGACCCGGAGCACGTCTCCTGCGGCCTCGGCCCTGAGGATGCCGGGCAGGGCGCCAGCCTGGTCGAGGGTCGGTCCGGCGTCGCCGTCAAGGTGCAGCTCGATGGCGGTGCCGCCCGGCGCCTTGGCCTTGAGGGCGGACGGGGTGTCGAAGGCGAGCAGCCGCCCCCGATCGACGATCGCGACCCGGTCGCTCAACTGGTCCGCCTCCTCCATGTAATGCGTCGTCATCACGATGGTACGGCCCTGGGCATGGAGGTCGCGCAGGATGTCCCAGAGCGCCAGGCGCGCCTGCGGGTCGAGGCCCACGGTGGGTTCGTCGAGGAAGAGGACGTCCGGTTCGTGGACCAGCGCCCGGGCGATCATCAGCCGCTGGAGCTGGCCCCCGGAGAGCTGGTCCGCCCGGGCATCGCCCCGGCTGCCCAGCCCGAGCCGCTGCATCAGATCCCGGGCGCGCTGGCCGGCGGTGCGACGATCGAGGCCGAAATACTCGGCGTGAAAGAG
>DASWBQ010000466.1:0-12740 GCA_036390535.1 Gemmatimonadales bacterium
CCGCCCCACTCCGGCACCGCGGTCGTGACCTGCAGTTCGGCCGAGTACCACATCCCGGCGCTGACCGGGAAATCGCCACGGCCCGGCACCCCTTCCTGGTAGTCCCAGAGGCCGATGATGGTGCCCGCGCCATGCCCGTGCATCCCGACCGGGTGGCTGTACATCGTCCCGTCGAGCCCTTCCGCCTTCATCTTCGCCAAGGTGGCGGCGAGGATCTGGTTGCCGGTCCGGCCCGGGCGCACCTCCTCGAACAGGATGTCCTGGAACCGGTTGCTGTTGGCGAGCGCCTTCCGGAGACCGGCAGGGGCATCGGTCTCCCCCTCGCGCAGGACGTAGGCGTTGTGCTGGGTGTCGGTGTTGAGCCGGAGCGCCGTGATCCCGACGTCGCACCAGAGGACGTCCCCCCGCTGGATCACCGGGTCCTCCCCCAGGTCGGCGTCGGTCGCGCCCTGCCGCTGCACGCCGATCGACGGCTGGAACCAGGTCTGGATCCCGAGGTCGTTGACCCGCTGCCTCCACCACCAGACCAGGTCGCTGGTGCGGGTCACGCCCGGAGTGATGGTCCGGCTGGAGAACATCTCGTCGATCAGGCTCCAGACCAGGTCCTGGAGCTTCCGGAACCAGGCGTCCTCCTCCGGCACCCGGAGGGCGATGAAGTCCACGGCCAGCCCCTCCACCCGGGTGAACTTCGCGGCGATCGCCGGGCCCAGCATCTCGGTCATCCCCTCGAGCTCTCCGGCCGAGAGGCCATCGGCGAAGTTGAAGGTGCGGGAGATGTTGAGGGCGATCTTCTTCGGGTTCCTGGCCTCGATGACGTCCTTGAGCACCAGCCACTGCTGGTCGCCCCAGAGCTCCGCCGTCCGGCCGGCCTGACCCCCGATGCCGGTGGACACCGCCCGGGCCGAGCGAACCGCCTCATAGAGACCGCCCTGGCTGGATCCGCCCAGGGCCAGCCGCTCGACGCCCTGCTCCGGGCCGCGATCATAGAAGACGTATATCGTGCGCCGCCGGGCGGCGAAGGTGGTCGGCGACACCAGCGAGGAGAAGGTGGGGTCCTCGTTGTATTCCCGCATCGGGATGACCCACATGTCCACCCCGTACTTCCGCATCAGGGCAGGCAGGATGGTGTCGAGCCGCTTCGCCAGCCACTGCTGCTGGATGGCGGCCTGCTCCCGGAGGGTCCCGAACGGGCGCTGGGGCGCCTGCGCTGACGCCGAGGGCGCGGCCAGCACCAGCACCGCGCCCAGGATCGTCGCGCCGCGCCGGATGGTGCGGCTGGTCATGCTCGACCTCAGAAGGGAAGGTACGACGGCGGGGTCACGCCGTTCATCCGCAGGTACGGCACTGTCTGGCCGAGCGTCCAGGCGGTGTGCTCCTGCACGCCGATGACCCACTTCCAGCCGGCCCGCTTCATCCCGAACAGCTCCGCCTCGCCGCTCATCGCGGCCGGGCTCATGTTCTGGACGGCAGCAACGGCGAAGTCGAAGCTCTTCACGATGAAGTCCTTGAGAGCCGCCTTGTCGGCCAGGTAGACCTTGGGATCGCCGGCCGGCGGAGTGCCCGCCTGGGCCACCCGGGCGATGATCCCCGCGGTCGCCTGCGCGATGTGCTCGAGCTGCTGGGCGTAGGTGCGGACGCCCTTGGTTGGTGCGAAAGCCATCCCCGAATCGGGCATGGCGTCGACGTACTTGAGCAGAATCCCTTTCTGTCGCTCGAAGTCCCCGGTGAGGACGCTCTTGTCCGGAATCTGGGCGGCGAGGGGACTCACGGCCGACACGGCCAGGAGGGCGGAAAGCAGGCGGAGGCGCATGGTGGAACCCTGGAGTTGAGAGAGGCTAAGAATGCTCGCGGCCTCCGCGCCGGGCAAGGCGGAGGGTGGCGGGAGATGCCTGAGAGGTGGGTGCGGGATGGGGCCATTCCGGGGTTGCCCCGTGACGCGAATCAGGTCATGATCCGGCACTCTGGAGGAAATAGTTTCCATGCTGCTCACGCTGTCCTCGGCGACCGAAGCGCTCGCGTCCACCACGGACCCCGTCTCGCAGGCCCTGGTGGCCGGCATCATCATCATGGTGTTTGTCCTGCTGGCACGGGAGACCGCGCACCGGGTGCTGATCATCATGGGGGCGGTGGCGCTCATCTGGGGCATCACCTACCTGACCCCGTACCGGCTGATCGGCTTCGAAGCCTCCCAAGCGGCGCTCGACCTCAACGTGCTGCTGCTGCTGGCGGCCATGATGGCGATCGTCGGGGTGCTCAAGACCACCGGCGTGTTCGAGTATGCCGTGGCCCGGATCCTCGACCACGCCAAGGGAAGGCCAACCGTCATCCAGCGGTCGGTCGCCTGGTTCACGGGAATCCTGTCGGCCTTTGCCGACAACGTCACGACCGTGATCTTCGTGACCCCGATGGCCGGCCAGATGGCACTGCGGACGGGGGTGCGGCCGGTGGTCTACCTGCTGCCGATGGTCATGGCGGCCAACATCGGCGGCACGGCGACGCTGATCGGCGACCCGCCCAACATCATGATCGGCTCGGGCGCCGACCTGACTTTCATGCAGTTCGTGGAAAACCTGACCATCCCGGTCCTGTTCATGATGCTGGCGCTGGAATCGTTCAGCCGGCGCTACTACCGGGCCGACCTGGCGGCCGCCCCGGCTGCCACGCCGGCGGTCGAGACACCCCGAATTCTCCAGCCGGACCTGCTCCGCTGGGGACTGGTCATCACCGGCGGCGTCTTCCTCGGCTTCTTCACTCACGCCATGACGGGGATGCCGGTCGCGGTCCCGGCGGTGATCGGCGCAGCCCTGCTGCTGGTGGTCCAGGACTTCTTCTATCTCCGTACCAATCGGCCCACCGAGCACGAGCGGTCCCACGGCATCCTCCATATCATCGAGAAGGACATCGAGTGGCCGACCCTGGCCTTCTTCCTCTTTCTCTTCATCGCGGTGGGAGCGGCCGTCCAGACTGGGATGATCGATACGCTTGCCACGGGGGTCATCGCCCTGGTCAACTGGGGCGCGGCGACCATGGGCCTGTCTGCCAACGGGACCCTGCTGCTGGCGGCGGTCCTGATCTGCTGGGCCAGCGGCATCCTGTCGGCGTTCATCGACAATATTCCTTACGTGGCGGTCTCGATTCCCCTGGTGGCGCGCCTCACCGCCCAACTGCCCGGCGACACCGAGGTGCTCTGGTGGGCGCTGTCGCTGGGGGCCTGCCTGGGCGGCAACGGGACCATCGTGGGGGCCTCCGCCAACGTCACCACGGTGGGACTCGCAGAGAAACAGGGCACCCGCATCAGCTTCACCGAGTTCTCCCGCTTCGGCGCACCGGTGGCGACGATCACCCTGGTGATTTCATCGGTCTTCCTGGGGTTCCGGATCTACTTCGGCCAGTGGCCGACGTTCTGGGGCGGGCTGGTGCTGCTGGCGGTGGCCTTGGGAGCGAGGGCGTTGCTGGGGAAGAAGTAGTACGGGAAGAAAGACTGCGGGACGAACGACAGCGGGACGAAAAGCAGCGGGAATAACTACGGCGGGAACGACAGCGGCGGCGAATGGCTCGGGGGCCGCTTCCCGCCGTTCCTTTCCCGCCGCAGTGCGTCCCGCTGTTCTTCTTCCCGCTGCCGTTCGTCCCGCCGCCCTCCGGCCCGCCTAACTTTGGCGCCCTCGGCGTCGTGCACCCCGTCGTCTGCCGGGTGTCCGCCAGCTGGGTGATCTTCCAGCCGTCCGCGGTCTTCGACAGCATGAAGGCGTCGATGCCGCAGTGGCTCCAGGTTGAGCCGCGCAGGAAGTCATACCGGGCCCAGACCACCGCTACGTCCCCGTCGATCATCACCTGTGGATCGTAGATCGGCTCGTCCCACGGCTCACCGGTCGCCGTCCCGACCGCGTGGGCGAACTGCTCTGCCGCCAGGTAGCGAAGGCCGCCGTCGCGGGCCTTGTTCACCAGCCGGGCCCCCGGCGCGAACGCGCTCAGGACCAGAGTCGAGTCATGGGCCCGCATCCCATCGAAGAGCCGGGCGATCGGTTCCATGACCCGGGCCGCCTCACCGGTCTGGGCGGCGGCGGGGGTGGCGAGGAGGCTCGTGGCCAGCAGAAGGGTTGATCTCATAGTCGTGAGTCGTGAGTCGTGAGAGGCTATCCCGGAAGGTGCCCTGTTCCCTGTTCCCTGCAAGCTACCAGTACTGCCACTTCCCCGTGACAACCACGTATGCCGACAGGCAGGCGTTGGTGACACCGTGGGCCAGCACCAGGTCGCCGAGGCTGCGGGTCCGCTGCATCCACCAGTTGTAGGCCAGGCCCGCCAGCAGTCCCACCTCCCAGAAGGAACCGTGTTCACTGGCGAACAGCACCGCGGTCACCGCGAACACCCATGGGGTGAAGGTGCCCAGAGGCACCTTCCCGGCCTCCCCCGGGGCGATGATCCACCGTGGCAGCCAGCCGCGCCAGAACAACTCCTCCACGATCGGGACCAGCAGGGCGGCCCGGCTGAAGCGGAGCGCCAGCGCCACCGGGTCGCCGCGGCCGGCCTCGGCGAAGGAACTCCCGGGGCGCCCGACGACGTCGTTGGAGAAGAGGATCCCTTCCCGCCACCCCTCCACCAGCAGGTCGGGGAGGATCCATACCGCAAAGACCGCGACACCCAGCCCGATGCTGCCCGCCCATCGTGACACCCGGAGGTCCAGCACCGGCCGGGACACCAGCAGCACGGCCCCGCCGACCACCAGCCAGCGCAGGGCCTCTGCCCAGCGCGGCGCCAGGTCGAGGGTCGGCAGCACCCCGAGCAGGAGGAGGAACAGCCCGAAGGGCAGGAACCAGGGGAGGTCGGTTCGGGAGAGCACGGTTGAGTCGAGTGTCGAGGGTCGAGAGTGAAGAGTGCAGAGAGGGCCGGGGCCAATTACGGCCCCGACCCTCTCTCGACTCACGACTCACATCTCTCGACTAGAAGGTATACGTCAGCCTGGTCATCACCAGCCGGCCCAGGTACGGCAACCCGGCGAAGGTCTGGTAGTTGGTGTTGAAGAGGTTCTGGACGCTCGCCGAGGCCATCAGTCCCCACCGGAAGCGGTAGGAAGCCGTCAGATCGATGGTCGAGTAGTCGTTGATGTCTTCGCGTTCGCAGGTCGCGGCGTCGGTGCAGCCCGAGACGATCGGGGTCGTATACACGCCCGAGTTGACCGGGAAGCCCTGAACGTAGCGGGCCCGCGCCTCGGCGGCGAAGCCGTTGATCCCCTGGGCGTACTGCACCGAGAGGGCGCCCTTGTTCATCGGGGCGTTCAGGGCCACGTCGGTCGGGCCCTCCACCTCCTGCGCGGTGAAGAAGTCCTTGTTCACGTGCGAGTACGCGCCGGCGATCGACCACTCGTTGCCGATCAGGTAGGTCGCCGAGAGGTCCAGGCCCCAGAGGTCCACGGCGCCGAAGTTCCGGTAGGTCAGGAACATGTCGGAATTCTGCGTGAGGCCGCTGTTCGGAACCACCGTGCCGAGGGGCACGCCCGGCTGGGTACAGCCGGGCGCCTTCACTCCGGTGAGCACGCAGGTCAGCACCGGGGCCAGCGCCGCGATCTGCGCCGGCGGGAGCTGGGCCGCCGCCAGAACCCCCGCGATGTACTGCCCGGTCGTGGCAGGGTCGAGGAAGACGTTGGGCGACTCGACCAGGAGCGGGCCGACGAAGTCCTCGCGCTTCTCGAACCAGCCGGCGGCCTCGATCCGGAACTTCTGCCCGAAGGTCCCCTTGTAGCCCGCCTCGAGAACGTTCGAGATGGTCGGTTTGAGGTCGGGAATGTCGGCAACCGAGGCCGCGGTCACGTCGTCGAAGACACCGCGGGAGGGGTCGAGCCGGCGGAGCTGGGTGCCCACCTGTGCGGCGGTCGGCTGCTGGGCGCCGAGCAGCGCCATCACCTGGGCGGGGATGCCGGCCGCGATCAGGCCCGGACTCACCGCCGCGATCGCAACCTTCCACATGGTCGCGGCCTGGGTCGGGAAGGCCACGCCGCTCAGTCCTGGCACCGGGAAGGGCGTCCGCATGCAGAGGTTGTCCACGCCACCGGTCCCGCAGTAGCCCCGGAAGTTGAAGCCGTCGCTCGGTACGCCGAGGGCGCGGATGTCGTACTTGAGCCCGCCGCCCAGGGGAATCGATGCGGCCACGATGTCGAGGAAGAGGTTGTTGTTGCTGGGCGTCGAGAAGGCGCGGTTGTAGGTGAACCGGAGCGCCTGGTCGTCGTTCGGCTTGAAGACGACCGCCGCCCGGGGCGACCAGTTGATGTCGTCGAGGGCGCTGTGCTTGTCGGCTCGGAGCGCCGCGATCAGGTCGAGCTTCGGGTTGAGCCGGGTCTGGCTGTAGAGGTAACCGCCGATCTCTTCGATGTTGTCATTGTCCTCGTTCCGGCCGTTGATGGTGCCGCCGGTCCGGGCGTCGGTGTAGGCGTAGTCGAGGCCGTAGGTGAAGGTCTGCTTCGTCCCGAGGTCGAGGGAGTGCTGGGCCTGTGCGGCCCAGACGCGGGACTGGTCGACGATCGGCTGTCCGCTCCGGAAGAGATAGGTGCCGCTGAGATCGCTCGCGTCCTTGTTGCCCGCATCGCTGAAGTTGGCGAAGCCCTGGACGAAGAGCTTCCCGGTCCGGAGCCGGGCCTGGGCGTACTTGTAGCCCCAATCCTGGGCCTGCCCGGCGCCGATGCCGGTGTACTCGATCAGGTTGGCCGCGTTCGACCAGCCGCCGTTCACCGTCAGCTGGGTGCCGGCCGAGGGCCGCCAGTCAACCCGGGCGTCGAAGTTCCACTTCTCGATGTCGAAGTTGCGGCAGCCGAACTCGGGGGTGCAATCCCGGTTCGGGAGGCTGGCCGGTTCGGCCGGGTCCCGCATCCGCCACTCCTGGCCCTGCAGGTACTCGCCCGAGAGCTTGAACCCCACCTTGCTGCCCGCCGACGCGTGCCGGAAGCCGACCCGGTAATAGGGCTCCGAGCCGTCGCCGAGGGACTCGCCATCGGCGTCGCGGGAGGTCGACCGGAAGCCGCTCTCCAGCACGAAGGTCGTTCCCTTCGACTCGAACGGCGACTTGGTGGTGATCGCCAGCACGCCGTTGCTGCTGTTGGGACCGTAGAGCGCGGCACCCGGACCGAGCACGAACTCGACCTTCTCGATGTCCTGGTCGGTGGCGGTGAAGAAGGCCGGCACGTTGACGCGGAGCGACGGGACCGCGGCGAAGCGGTTGTCGATCAGCATCAGGAGGGCGCCGGAGAAGATGTTGTTGAAGCCCCGGCCCACCACGTTGCCCTGGACCATGCCGCCCTGCGACGCGTCCACCCCCGGGAGGGCCTTCACGTGGTCGGTCACGCTCAGCGCCGGCCGGTCGGTGATCTCGACGGTCGGCACCACCGTGATCTGGGCCGGCGCCACCGTCGTCTTCTCGGCCTGACGGGAGACCGTCGTCGTCACGGCCTCGAGCTGGACCACCCTGGCTTCGAGCGCGACGTTCTGGGTGGCTGATCCCCCGGCGCTCAGGGCCACCCCGGAGACCCGGACCGACTGGAACCCGAGGGCGATCACCTGCAGCGTGTAGGTGCCAGCGGCCGCGGTGAGCCGGTAGGACCCATCGGCAGCCGTCACCGCCGCCGCGACGGAGCGTCCGCCGGCCCCGATGAGCTGGACATTAGCCGACGCGACCGGGCGTCCCTCCAGACTCTCGGTGACCTTGCCCGTGACGGATCCGGTCTGGGCGGCCAAGGGCGCCGCGAGGCCCAGAGTCAGTGCGAACGCAACGGTCCGGCTCCACCTGCTGGCGCGCATGCGGAATTCCTCGCTGGAGGGAAGTGAATGTCAGAGCGATGGTTAGAATACACTGCCGCGAATCGGGGTTGTCAATAGAAAACCCCCTTAGCCCGGTCGGCATTGCCGTCAAGGGCGGCGGTAGACCACCCCGTCCTTCATGACGAACGCCACCCGGCGGAGGGCGGTGATGTCGGCAGCGGGATCTCCCTTCACCGCCATCAGGTCGGCCAGCAGTCCCGGCGCAATCCGGCCGATTCGGTCTTCGAGGTGCAGCACCCGGGCGTTGACGGAGGTCGCCGAGCGGAGCGCATCGATGGCCGTTACCCCGTACTCTACCAGCAGTTCCAGCTCGCGAGCGTTGTCCCCGTGGGCAAATACCCCGACGTCACTGCCGTTGCAGAGGGTGACCCCAGCCGCCAGGGCCGCCTTCAGACTGGTCCGTTTCTCGGTGATGTCGGCCGGCTCCGGATCCCGCCCCGGCTTCCAGCCGCGGTATCGGAGCACGGCATCCCCCGCCGCAACCGTCGGGCAGAGAGCTACCCCCCGTTCCTTCATCAGGCGGAACACTTCGGGGGTGCCGCCGTCGCCGTGGTCGATGGTCTCCACCCCGGCGAGGACGGCGCGCCGCATCCCTTCCGGGGTGGAGGCATGGGCCACTACCGGCCGGCCGCTCGAGCGGGCGACCTCGACAATCCGGGTGAGCTCCTCCTGGGTGAAGGTCGGCCGCGCCGCCCCATCCGGCCCCCAGCGGTAGTCGGCGTAGACCTTGATCCAGTCCGCCCCCCGGCCGATCTGGTCCCGCACGACCCGGGTGAGGTCGTCCACCCCATCGGCCTCCTCCGCGCCGAGGATCGGCGAGATGGTCTCGGGCGTGAAGCCCTTGGGGGCGTAGGACCCCGTGGCGACGATGGCCCTGGTCGTCACCAGCAGCCGGGGCCCGGGGATCACCCCCTGATCGATCGCCTGCTTGAGGCCCACGTCGGCATAGCCTGCCCCCTCAGTACCGAGGTCGCGGAGCGTCGTAAAACCGGCCATGAGCGTGGCCCGGGCGTGGTTCACGGCGCGGGCGACCCGGAGCGCGAGCGGCTCGCGGAGCACCTGGTCGTTCCAGCTGGTCTCGTCGTAGGGGTGCAAGAGGAGGTGGCTGTGTGCGTCTATCAGTCCGGGAAGCAGCGTCAGTCCCGGCAAAGTCACGAGTTCGGCTCCCGGGGGGGCGCTGAGGGAGGCGGAGGGACCGGCCGCCTGGATCCGGTTGCCCTGAATGAGCACGGCCCACCCGTGGTGGACGGCTGCCCCGTCGAAGACGGCATCGGGGCGAAGCACGACGCTTGGGGTCGGAGATTGGGCCGACACCGGGGCGGCGAGGGACAGCAGGAGGGCCGTTCGGCTGATGAGTCGCATGGCCGAATATGCCCCGCGGGAGGGACAACCCGCCAGCAGTGGATGTTTGCTCACAGCGGCCAATACGGCCATTTTTCGGTGTTACCCTAGTCGAGGAGCTGGGCCATGTTGACCAAAGTTCACAGCGCCGGACGCACCATCCTGCTCGTTTCGCTGACGTTCCTGGGCGCCTGCAAAGGGGGCCCGGCACGGATTTCGGCCGATTCGACCGCCTACTACCGGGATCAGGTCGCGTCCCTGACGACGGTCTCGGCGCAGAAGGACAGCCTGATGCTCGAGCTGTCCGAGACGACCAAGTTGATCACCGACGTCAGCGCCGAACTGGCGACCATCAAGACGACCAAGCCGACCACCCCGGTGGTGGCCGGTGAAGGGGTCAAGACCGATGCGCGCGCCGAGATGCTGGCGCAGGTCCGGCAGCTGACCAGCCGGGTTCGTGAGAACGAGCAGCGCCTCGCCACCTCGCGGGCTCGGGTGGAGCGGCTCTCCGGCACCAACGACAGCCTGCGCACCGCGCTGGCGGCCTATGCCAATACCATCACCGAACTGCAGGGGGTAGTGGAGTCGCAGAAGGAGACCATCCGGACCCTCAACGAGCAGATCGCCAGCCTGACCGGGCAGGTCACCACCCTGTCCCAGGAGAAGGCCGTCCTGACCGACACCGTCGGGGCGCTGTCGACCCGGGAAAACGAGGTCTACTACATCGTCGGGACCAAGCAGGAGCTGGTCTCCCGCGGCGTGGTCACGCAGGAGGGCGGCACCCGCGTCCTGGTCGTGACCCGGGTTGGCGAGACCCTGGTGCCGGCGCGAGTGCTCGACCCGGCGCAGTTCACCAAGGCCGACCGGCGGACGCTCAGCGAGATCGCGATGCCGAAGGCCGACAAGGAGTACCGCATTGTCTCGCGGCACGACCTGGCCTACGCCGAAGCGCCGACCATGGACAAGGGCAAGTTCAAGGGGGCCCTGCGAATCACCTCGCCCCAGCAGTTCTGGTCGGCGTCGAAGTACCTGATCATCGTCGAGAACTGACCGGGTGGACCTCCTCGTCATCCGGCACGCTATCGCCGAGGATCGGGAGGTTTTTGCCGGCACGGGCAAGGACGACAGCCTTCGCCCGTTGACCGACCGGGGCCGCGAACGCATGCAGGAGGGCGCTCGCGGCCTTGCCCGTCTGGTGAAGCGGCTCGACATCCTGGCGACCAGCCCGCTCACCCGCGCGGTGCAGACCGCGGAGATCGTGGCGGACAGTTACGGGAACGTCGAGCCGACGGTGGTGGAGGTGCTGTCCCCCGACGTCCCCTTCCCGCCCCTCGTGGACTGGCTCCGGAGCGTCGCGCAGCACCAGACCGTCGCGATCATCGGGCACGAGCCGCATCTCTCCCAGTTCGTGGCCCTGCTGCTGCTCGGACGCGAGGGGCCCCACCTGGTCGACTTCAAGAAGGGCGCCGCCTGCCTGGTGGCGCTCAACGGGCAGATCACGCCGGGGCGCGGCCGCCTGAAGTGGTTCATGGCGCCCAACCAGCTCAGAAAAGTGGGACGGCTGGTAGACTGAGGAAACAGGAAACAGGAAACAGGGAGCAGGAAACAGGGAACAGCGACAGGGCTGCCACTCGCTGGGCGCCCGCTCCCCGTCTGTTTTCCCTGTTTTCCCTGTTTTCCCTGTTCCCTGTTTCCTGCTACCTGTTCCCTCCATTCCAGCCGTTCCACCCGTGCTCCCCCAGCACCTTGCGGCGGTGCGGGCGACGGGGACGGCCGCGCCAGACCGCCACCCCGGCCTTCAGGGCCTCGATCGCCTCCTCGGGAGAATCGGTCACCGTCAGCAGGTCGAGATCGGTGGGGTCGATCGTCTGGTTCCGGACCAGGGTGCCCCGCAGGAACTCCAGCATCCGTGACCAGTAGGCCGTCCCCATCAGCACGATGGGGAAGTCCCGGATCTTGCCGGTCTGCACCAGCGTGAGGGCCTCAAACAGCTCGTCCAAAGTGCCGAAGCCCCCCGGCATCACCACGAAGCCGACGCTGTACTTGACCAGCATCACCTTGCGCACGAAGAAGTACCGGAAGGTGACGAAGCGGTCGAGGTAGGGGTTCTCCCGCTGCTCGGCCGGGAGGACGATGTTCATGCCGATGCTGCGCCCGCCCGCCTCCTTGGCGCCGCGGTTGGCGGCCTCCATCAGGCCCGGGCCGCCCCCGGTCATGACGGTCAACCCCAGCTCGGCAATGTGCTTCCCCATTTCCCTGGCCAGCAGGTAGTAGGGGTGGGCTTCCCGGAAGCGGGCCGAGCCGAACACCGTCACGCAGGGTCCGACGAAGTGCAGGGTACGGAAGCCCTTGATGAACTCGGAGGCGATGCGCCCCGCGCGTAGCAACTCGGTGTACCGTGCCCGCGGGCCGGCCAGGAACTCCGGCACCTCGGCCGCACCCGGCCCGAGCTTCCACTCGACGCCATCGGGGTCGGCCGGGGGCAGCGCCTCGTCCTCCTCCGGGAGCAGCAGCTCGCGGTCCACCCGCTCCTCCTCGTCACGCACCCGTGCAAGATACCTTTCCATCATGCCGAGACCCACACTCTTCCCCGTGGCAATCGCTCTTCTGGCCATCCCCAGCATCGGTCATGCCGCGGTCCCCGCCGAGGGGTGGCGCGACACCGGTCGCCGCTGGGGCCAGCTCGGCCACCGGCTGGTCGCCGCGATCGCGTGGGACCACCTGACTCCCCGCGCACGGGAGTCGGCCACGGTCCTCCTGGCCGGAGAGCCACTGGGGGACGCCTCGTTCTGGGCCGACCGGATCCGGAACGAACGCCGGGAGGGGAGCCCCTGGCACTACGTGAACATCCCGGCGGGCGCGCGCGCCTGGGACTCGGCGGCGTGGTGCCGCGGGGGCAATTGCGTGGTGGGGGCGGTCAAGCGCTTCCGGACCGTCGTGGGCGACCCAGGGACTCCGGCGCGGGATCGGTCCGAAGCGCTCAAGTACCTGATTCACTTCGTGGGCGACCTGCACCAGCCGCTGCACGTCGGGGACCGGGGCGATCGTGGCGGCAACGACGTCAAGGTCTTCTGGCGCGGCAGGGAGACCAACCTGCACGCCGTCTGGGACGGCGACCTCCTGATCGCCTGGTCGGTGAGCGAGGGGCGCTATCTGCAATCGCTCCGGCGCCGCATCGAGCGGATGACCCCCGAGGAGCGGGACCGGATGGCGAGCGGCTCGGTGGAAGGGTGGGCCATGGATGGCTCCGCCTTCTCGCGGGGCGTCGTCTACCAGACACCGGCCGGGGGTGAGGTTCCGCCCGAGTACCTCCGGGCAGCCGGACCGGTGCTCGACCTGGTGCTGATCCAGGCGGGGTTGCGGCTGGCGAGGATGATCAACGAGGCGTTGGCCGAGTAGGCGGCAGGTCGGGAAGGCGGCAAGGCGGCAGGTCGGCAAGGCGGCAGGACCATGGGTCACCCGAGGGACCGCGTTCCCCCGGAGGTGCCCAGTGCCGCCCAGCCGTCATGCCGACCTGCCGCCTTGCCGCCTTCCCGACCTGCCGCCTACTCGGCCAACGCCTCGTTGATCATCCTCGCCAGCCGCAACCCCGCCTGG
>DASWBQ010000467.1:0-11366 GCA_036390535.1 Gemmatimonadales bacterium
CGGCACCCACGGGCGGTCGATCTGGATCCTGGATGACCTGACCCCGATCCGGACCCACGCTTCCGCCATCGCCGCGAAGCCGGTGCACCTCTACCCGGTGCCGGCCGCTACCCAGTGGCACTACCGCTCGGGGCACGGCCGGGAGAACGCCGGCCCCAATCCGCCGCGCGGAGTGACCTTCAGCTACTGGCTGAAGTCGAAGCCGACGGGCCCCGTCAGCCTGCAGGTCCTCGACGGCCGCGGCACCGTGATCCGGACCCTCAGCAGCGAGCCGGAGCCGCGGATCGGCGCGTCGGAATACGAGGTCCTCGAGAGTGAGCCCAGAGGGGCGCTGGCGGCGGACTCGGGGATGCGCCGCGCCACCTGGGATTTCGCGCACCGCGGGGCGGACCGGATCAGGAACGGCAAGATCGACAGCGGCGACCCCTCGCAGGGACCGCAGGCGGTACCGGGGACCTACAGCCTGCGGATGATCGTCGGCCGCGACACCGCGACGGCCACGGCCGAGGTCCGGCCCGATCCGCGCGATGGCACCAGCCAGGCAGACCGCGAGGCGCAGCTGGCATTCGCCCTCGAGGTGCGCGACCAGATCTCGCGAGTCACCGGACTGGTGGAACGGCTCCGCCAGCTGCAGGCCCAGCTCGGGGCGCGAGCCGACGCGCTGGGCGCGCGCGCGGACGCCGCCGAGCTGGTGGCGGCCGCCAGGTCGGCCCGTGCCAGGGCCCGGGCCCTGGAGGCGAAACTCCACAACCCCGATGCCGAAATTACCTACGACATCCTGGCCCAACAGGGAGGCGCACGGGTCTATTCGCGGCTCTCCCCCCTGCTCAACTGGGCCAGCGACGGCACCGGCGCGCCCACCCAGGGGATGCGGGAAGTGTACGCCGAGCAGCGGAAGGAAGTGGACGGCGTCGCAGCAGAGATCGATGCCTTCGTGACGCAGGAAATCGCCGCACTCAACGTGATGGCGGGGCGGCTGGGGATCGGCTTCGTGGTGCCGTGAGGCGGTTCCGTCCCCGGCAAATGGTGCGGGGTGGGAAGGGGCCGTCCTGATTAGATTTGGGTAGTCCTGTGAGGAGAAATGCCGAGCATGCTGACGGGAATTCGGGTTGGGGCGGTGGTCCTCCTGGCGGGTGCCCTCGGGGCGTGCCGGCCATCGCCATCGACCCGCGACATGATGTGGCAGCACTTCGAGCGGATCGGGGAAATGGAGTCGGCCGTCATCGACGGTGACATCGCGCGCGCCAAGAACCTGGCCGGCGTCATCGCGATCAGTGACTCGATCCCGGGCATCCCGGCCGCGGGCAAGCCCTACGAGGTCGCTCTCAAGGACCAGGCCCGGATCGGGGCGGTGGCCCCTGACCTGGCCGCGGCTGGCCGCTCGGTCGCCGGGATGGGCAAGAGCTGCGGCGATTGCCACCGCGCCCTGGGAAAGGGACCTCACTTCGCCCGCACCGGGATGCCAGCTCCCTCGGACCAGCCAATGACCGGGGCCATGCTTCGGCACCGGTGGGCAACCGACCAGATGTGGGACGGCCTGATCGGGCCCTCGGACACCGCGTGGGTCCGGGGAGCCACCGGCCTTCAGGAGGAGGCTACCTACCTGGAGTTGATCCGGCCCAACGTGCCCCGCGGCGACGCCATGCGTGCCATGGCCCAGTCGCTTCGGGCGATGGGGGCGCGGGCCCAGCAGGAGACCGACCCGGAGCAGCGGGCGATCATCTACGGGCGGCTGCTGACGACCTGCATCTCCTGCCACGACCTGGCGGGACTGAAGTAGGCAGGCGGACCGGCGAACGACGAAGGGCGGCCTCGAGGGGCCGCCCTTCGCATTCCCAGGCTGACAGCGGTCCCCGTCAGGCCTTCTTCCTGACCTCGGTCGGCAGCTTCCACACGATGAAGAGCATCAGCGCGGCCACCACCACCGCCACCAGCAGCGACGGGAGGTGCACCGCGTCCTGCAGGGTCACCTTGCCGTAGTTCATCGGCGTGATCAGCAGGCCCTCGAGGGTCGAGTAGGCAAGGGTGTAGCCGAAGGCCCCGACGATCCCGCCGATGATCGCGAACCAGGCATCGCGCCGGCCCTCGCCCACGGCCACGACGCAGGTGCCCGGACAGAAGCCCCCGACCGCGAAGCCGACGCCGAAGATCAGGCCGCCGACCAGGACCCCGATGACGTAGGTGGGCTTGATGTCGAAGTTCATCGGCACCCCGCCCGCGGAGAGCAGGTAGGTCACCAGCATGCCGATGGCGATGGTCGTCGCCATGAACTTGATGATCGACAGGTTCTCGAGGCGCAGGTTCTTCAGGATCAGGGCCGGGCTCGAGGCGCCGACCCGCTGGATCAGGAAGCCCATGGCCACGCCGACGAGGAGCGCGTAGAGGTAGGACATGTCAGGCCACCTTCCGGATCATCTTGGCGGTGAAGATGCCCGACGCGAAGACGCCGGCGCCGAAGATCATGCCGCTCAGGGAGAGCTGGGTGATGCCCGAGATGATGTGGCCGCTGGTGCAGCCACCGGCCAGCCGGGCACCAAAGAGGATCAGGAAACCGCCCAGGAAGGCGTCCCAGTATCGCCGGCCCACGGTGCGCTCCGAGGCGTGCACGTACTCGCAGGCGGGCGACTTCTTTCCGGAGAGCTTGGCGCCGAGGAACCCGCCGATGGGCAGGCCGATGACCAGGAAGGTCTCCGGCTTGAGGAGGGCGCCCATCTTCTCGAGGTAGGGGTTCCCGGCGGCCCACGCCGGGGCGATCAGGCCGGCCAGGTCGTGGATGAAGCGGGGATAGGTGCCGGAGACCCCGATCGGGCCCCAGAGCAGGATCGACGCCGCGGTCACCAGGCCGAAGACCAGGCCGAGCCGGGCCCAGTTCTCGGTCAGCGGTGACGCGGCGGGAGCGGACTGCGCCATGGACGTTCCTCCGTGGATGGGTTACTTCACTTCGGGTCCGCCCCGACGGTCATCGGGCACGAACCGGTCTTTCGCGGGCATCTGGATCGCCATCACCGCGGCCGAGTCCAGCACGGCGTCCTTCGGGATGATCTCGTTGGCCGCCAGGATGTACGCCGACACGGCGTAGACCTGGTCGCTGGTGAGCGATCCGGGCGCCGTGAGGGGCATCGCGCGCCGCACGTAGTCCACCAGCGTGGTCGCGTGCGACCAGTAGTTCCCGACGGTCCGGACCAGCTTGGGATCATTGCCGAAGGGGAACCCTTGGCGCGGCTCCCGGCCGATCAGGGCCGGGTAGACGGGAGCCATCCCCTGTCCCTGGGCGCCGTGACAGTTGCCGCACTGGGCCTGGTAGAGCTTCTCGCCGTCGGCCACCGACCCGCGGCCGGGAGGTAGCCCGCGGCCGTCAGCGCCAACGTCGATATCGAGGGCGGCGACCCGCGCGGCGTCGGCGGTTCGGCCCAGGCCATAGCGCGGCCCGTCCTTGTTGACGGCAGCCTCCGCGGCCTCCCCGGAGGGGGCGGCGGCCGGCTGGGGCGGAGCGCCACACGCCGCCACGACGACCATCAGGGCCGGAATCGAAGCGCACCGCATCAGGTCTCTCCGTAGAAGGAGATCTGGCCGTCCGGAGCGACCCGCCAGCCCCGGACGTGGTTGAAGTGGAAGTCGGTCCCCTTGCCCCGGACCTCGAGCAGCGCCGTCCGCGTGGGCTGGACGTACCCGGTCTCGTCGGTCGCACGGGAGAGGAGCACCGCCTCCCGGCCGTTCCACTCCCACATGTGGGTGAAGCGGGTGTGGGCCTTCGACAGCACCGGCGCGACCAGCTCCGCATCCTGCCACTGCTTGCCGCCATCGGTGCTGACTTCCACCCGGGTCACCTTGCCCCGGCCGCTCCACGCCAGCCCGGAGATGGGCCACCAGCCTTGCCCCGAGAGCTTCCGGGGCGTGGCGGGGGCGGTGATGATGGACATGGCGTCCATCGCAAAGCTCCAGGCCCGGGCCGTCCCGTTCGGGAGCGGGTCGGTGTACTTGGAGGTTTCCCAGCGGGTCATCCAGGGCGCGGTGCCCAGCTCGATCCGGCGGAGCCACTTCACGCTCATGTTGCCCTCGTACCCTGGCAGCAGGAGCCGCAGGGGGTAGCCCTGCTCGGGACGAAGCGGCTCGCCATTCTGGCCATAGACCAGGAGGGCGTCCTCCCAGCCCTTCGCCACCGGGACACTGCGCGTCATCAGGCAGGCATCGCCACCCTCGGCCAGGAACCACTCGGCCTCGGGCTTCACGCCGACTTCTCGAAACAGCTGGGCCAGGGTGACGCCGGTCCACTCGGTGTTTCCGGTGAGTCCGCCGGCCTTCTGTGGCGTCATGTCCGGCTTCGGGTCACGATAGGAGTTGCGGCCGTTGCCCGAGCACTCGATGAAGTAGGTGCGTGTGACCGGCGGCAGCCGCTGGATGTCTTCCATGGTGAAGACCATCGGCCGCTCCACCAGGCCGTGGATCACCAGCTCATGCCGGAGCGGATCGATGGTCGGGATCCCGGCGTGGTGTCGCTCGAAATGCACGTCCGACGGGGTGATGGTGCCGGAGAGCTCCTGGAGTGGCGTCAGGGAGTTGCCAACGGTCTCGCCAGTCGGTGTCCGGGCCGGCGTGAAAAACGGCGAACGGGAACCGACGGCGGTGGTCGGCCCACCTTGGAGCTTGGTGGGGTCGGCCGGGGCAACCGGCCGGGGGGGCGCCGCGGCCTTCGCGGCCTGCCCCTCCACCGACTCCGGCAGCCCGGCCAGGACCGCGCCGCCCACGAGGGCGGCGGCGCCTGCCAGCAGGTCGCGGCGCGACAGATCCGTCATGGGTGCCTCCTACTTCCTCGTGGTCTTCGCCGCCGGGACGGGGGCCGGCACTTCGGCGGAGCCGCCAACATTCCTCCGGGGCAGCAGCTTCGCCGGGGGGCGATACGCCGTGTGACCGAAGGTGTCGTATGGCGTGTACTGGTCGGCGCCGCCGGTCGGGAAGTCCTTCTCCTTGCCAGGGGAATCGGGCCGCGGGTGCGAGTTGATGTACCGGGAGAGATCGTAGGCCTCCTGGGTCGTCAGGGAGCCGGGATCGTTCAGCGGCATGTTGTGCTTGATGAAGCTCGCGGCCCGCTCCTCGCGCGCCATCGAGGCGCCGATGGAATAGGACTTCGCGCCCCAGAGGGCCGGCGCCGGCGGGACGACGCCCTCACCGTTCTCGCCGTGGCAGACCTGGCACTTCTTGGTGAAGACCTCCTTGCCGCGGGCCGAGTCGCCGACCGCCGTGTCGGCCAGGGCGAGGAGCCCCTCGGCGCCCTTCAGCTTGACCCCGACGGGGACGTCCTTCGAGAGGAACCAGAGGTAGGCGAGGATGTCCTGCATCTCGCGGCTCCGGGTCGGGAGGGCGTTGCCGGCCAGGCTCCGGGTGAAGCAGTAGTTGACCCGTTCGGCGAGGTCGATGGTGGCCCCGGTGCGACCGAGGTATTTGGGGAACCGGGCGTGGGAACCGGTGAGCGGGGCGGCCTGGAGCTTGGTGCCGTCATTCAGGTGACAGCTGGTGCAGCGGAGATTCGAGGTGGCGTACTGCGGCAGGCTGTCCGGAGTGTACCGGAGGAGGTAGAGCCCCCGTTTGATGGAGGCGCCCATCGAGTCGTTGGGGATGTCGGCCTCGGTGGGCGCCTTCCAGCTGGACTCCGTGAAGACGACGGCGGGGGCGTCAGCCGCCGGCACCGGCTCCGGCTGGGGTGCACAGGCGGTGGCGGCGAGCAGTGACAGAGCGGCCGCGGAGCTTCGACGGATCATCGGACCCTCCCAGGGGGCAGCGCCAAACGATGCTGTATGATGATACGGTAATATAGGACCAGAGGAATGTAGTGCAACGCTGACGATATGCAAGATATCCGGACGGGTATCCGGGCGGGAGATGGAACGGAGGGACGTGCTGCAGCGGGAAGTGCGACTGCAAGAGGGACGACAGCGGGAGCCGGTGGTGGCCACCATGCCAGAGACGCCCGCACGCGGGGGAACCTCCTCAGCCGGCCGCGAGCCGGTTCACCTCCTCCCATTCCCGCTCCAGGCCCAGTGCCCCGATCCATCGCTGCAGGTAGACCTGATCGACAGCCGGTGCGCGGCGCCGGAGCAGCTCGGCCACGTCCTCGACCTGGCGCCGTGATTCACCCCGCCTGGCCCATTCCAGTTTGGAGAGGATCAGATCCTCCAGCGTTGCCACGGACAGCGGAATCCCGAGGACGGTGGCGGGCTGCCGACGCTCGAACTCGGCCCGGCTGAACGGACGGGACTTCCGGATGATGCAGTCGACCTTCCACCCGCCGGCCAGGTCGATCACGTTGAACATCGTCTCCTCGCGCAGCGCCTCCTGCGCGGTCTCGAGCGGAACGTAGAACTGGTCCGCCGGCAGCCGGCGGGCGAGTTCCCGCAGCTGTGCCTCCCCCGTGGGGGCGATCACCAGATCGATATCCTGGGTGGCCCGCGGCGCCCCATGGAAGGAGCCCGCATAAGAGCCGGTGAGCATGTGGGGGATGCCGGCCTGATCCAGCGCCGAGACCATCCGCCGGAGAATGTCTGCCGGGTTCACCGGAACTGGGGCGGGATGGAATCGCCCGGGGCGGAGGAGCGGAGGAGCGCCGCCAGCAACCTGGGAGTCTCCCAATCCGGGTGTTCCTGGCGGAGCCGCGCCAAGGCCAGCTCGCGGGTGAGGGCGCTCATCTCGCACGCCAGCTGGAGGCGTTCCGCCCCTGTCATCCGGCGGATCACCTCGTCCTGCAGGTCTCGGGCTGCGCGAGTGGTATCGGACATCGGTGCGGGATTGGCCTCGTGGAATCTACACCCCCCGGCATTGCTGTCCCTGGGTGGTGCATTGGTCACCGCCGAGCCGTCCTTCCCCGACCGCTTGGCTGGCGCGTTCGGCGGACGGTCCGCATCTTGGAGGCACATGGCTGCGATCCCGGAGCGTCTCGTCGCCGCCCTGGCTGACCGGTACCGCCTGGAGCGGGAGCTGGGGGCCGGGGGGATGGCCACCGTCTATCTCGCCGAGGACCTCAAGCACCATCGCCGGGTGGCAGTGAAGGTGCTCCGGCCCGACCTGGCCGTCACGCTCGGCGCTGACCGCTTCCTGCGTGAAATCGGCATCGCCGCCCGACTCAGCCATCCCCACATCCTGCCGCTGCACGACTCGGGCGAGGCCGACGGCTTCCTCTACTACGTCATGCCCTACGTCGAGGGCACCTCCCTCCGGCAGAAGCTGGCCCGCGAGGGCGAACTGCCCGTCCCCGAGGCGGTGCGGATCCTTCACGACCTGGCCGACGCGATGGCCCACGCCCACGCCCAGGGGATCGTCCACCGCGACATCAAGCCCGAGAACGTGATGCTGACCGGGCGGCACGCCGTGGTGACGGACTTCGGCGTGGCCAAGGCGCTGGGAGAGGCCCAGAGCAGCGGGACGTCGTCGCGCACCAGTGCCGGGGTGGCGCTGGGGACGCCGGCCTACATGGCGCCGGAGCAGGCCACCGGCGATGCTCATGTGGATGCCCGGGCCGACCTCTACGCCTGGGGCGTGGTGGCCTACGAGCTCCTGGCGGGGCAGCCGCCATTCGTGCGGGCGACACCCCAGAACACCCTGGCGGCCCAGGCGACGGCGACGCCGGAGCCGGTAACAGCGCATCGGGCCAACCTCCCGGGCCTGCTGACCACGCTGGTGATGCAGTGCCTGGAGAAGCGGCCGGCGGACCGGCCCCAGACGGCGGCTGAGCTGGTGACCCGGCTCGAGGCCGTGCTGACCCCAAGCGGCGGGATGACCCCGACCGATACACAGCCCTACGTCACCGCCGCGGCGCGGCGGGTACGGAGACGGACCCGGCTGATCACGACCGGCATGGCGGTCGTGGCGGTCGTGGCGTCAGGCGCCGCCTGGCGGCTCCGGTCCGGGGCCCCAGCGCCACCGGTTGTTGTGCGCCAGATGGCGGTGACCACCGACCCGGGCCTCGAGGTGGAGCCGGCGCTGTCGCCGGATGGGAGATTCGTTGCGTACACGACTGGTCCGCTGGTCAGGTCGAGGGTCAAGGTCCGGCAGGTGGCGTCCGGGGACGCGCTGCATCTCACCACCGATTCGGCGGGCGCGGAGCGCTTCCCCCAATGGACATCCAACGGCGCCAGGATCGCCTTCCTGGCCCGGGGGACGGTCTGGACCGCTCCCGCGCTGGGCGGCCAGCCGACTGCCCTCCTGACCTCCGGCACAGGCCAGACGATCGTGGACTTCTCGATCTCCAACGGTGGCGACCGAATCGCCGTGGTCCGCATGGGACAAGGGATGCGCACCGAACTGGCGATCGTTTCGCTCGAAGGAGGAGCCGACGCGGCGGACCTGGTCCTAGGCGGTATCGACCACTCCCCGAGCCAGGGCTTCGCCCGGCCGGTCTGGTCGGGGGACGACCGCTGGATCGCCGTGGTGCGCGGCGGCAGGGAGTACTCCCAGGGCACCGGCCAGTTCGGCAACCTCGCGCCGGCATCGATCTGGCTGGTGTCGAGCGACGGTGCCTCGAGGCACGCGGTGACCGACTCGCTGACGATGAACGTCAGCCCGGGGTGGGGCCCGGGGGGGCGAAGCCTGGTCTTCGTTTCGAACCGGGGAGGAGGCCGGGACCTGTATAGCCTGGCACTGGATGGCGCCATGCGACCCGCTGGAGCGGCCCTCCGCATGACCACCGGAGCCGCCCCGCACTCCGTGGCCGTCTCCGGGGGCGGTACCACCCTGGTCTATTCCTCATACGCCCCGCGGACGACGGTGTGGCGGGTCCGGATTCCGCCCGCCGGCGAGGCACGCCTGGAGGATGCCGAACAACTCACCTTCGAGAATGCGGTGATCGAGACGATGAACGTCACCGCGGACGGGCGGTGGCTCTACTACGACGCGGCCCGGGACGGCTCGGCCGACCTCTTCCGGATGCGGATCGGAACCCGCCAGCCGGAGCGGCTGGCGGAGCACCCGGCCGACGACTTCATGCCCGAGCTGTCGCCGGACGGCCGGCTGCTCGTGTTCCAGTCCCACCGCCAGGGCACGCGGGACCTGTTCCTGATGGACTCGGCCGGCGGTCCCGCCCGGCCGCTAGTGGCCGGGCCGGGGCACCAGAACTACCCGAGATGGTCGCCCGACGGCCGGTGGATCGTCTTCTGGACCACCCCGGGAGTGGCGGTCATCGAACGTGATAGCCGGGGCGCGTGGGGCGGACCCGTCCAGCTCCTCGACGTTGGCGGAGTCCCCAGCTGGTCCAGCGACGGGACCCGTGTCCTGCTCGCCAACGGGAGGGCCATCGTCCGGGTCGATCCGGCGTCCCGAGCGGTGGACACGCTCCACCTGGCGGATCAGGCCGTGGACCGGCCGATCATGCCGCGGGACGGACGCAGCATCTACTACCGCATGCAGACGCCCACTCCCGGCTCGGTCTGGGCGATTCCGGCCGCAGGCGGCAAGCCGCGCCTGGTGCTCCGCTTCGAGCCGGGCCGCGAATCGAACCGGGCCGAGTACTTCACCGATGGCCGGCACCTCTACTTCACCCTCGATGACCGGCAGGCCGATCTCTGGGCCCTCGAGCTGGCGCCGCCCCGGCGGTGAGGGCCCGTCCCGCCACGTGGTGTCCCGCCCCTACGGCACCGGCGCCGACAAGTACCGCCCGATCCACTCCATCGTGGTGTTCCACCAGACCCGCTGGTTCTGCGGCTTGCCGATCCAGTGCCCCTCGTCGGGGAAGTAGAGGAGCCGCGACGCGACGCCCTGGCGCTGCAGCGCCGTGTACATCTGCATCCCCTCGGTGTCGGGGACGCGGTAGTCCAGCGCCCCGTGGATCACCAGCGTGGGCGTCTTGAAGTTGCCCGCCGCCTTGTGGGGTGACCAGCGCTCGTAGGCGGCGCGGTCCTTCCAGTACGGGCCGCCGAACTCCCACTCCACGAACCACAGTTCCTCGGTGGCGCCGTACATCGCCTCGAGGTTGAAGACGCCGGCGTGGCTCACCAGCGCCTTGAAGCGATCGGAGTGGCCGTTGATCCAGTTGACCATGTAGCCGCCGTACGAGCCGCCGGCGGCCGCGAGGCGGGTCCCGTCGACGTACGGCAGCCCGGCGACGACGTCCACCCCCTTCATGATGTCCTCGTAGACCTTGCCGCCCCAGTCGCCCGAGATCTCGTCGGTAAAGCGCTGGCCGAAGCCGGTGGAGCCCCGCGGATTGAGGAGCGCCACGACGTAGCCGGGCGCCGCGAACATCTGGGCGTTCCAGCGGCCGTGAAACTGGTCCATCCAGGCGCCCTGCGGGCCGCCGTGGATCAGGATGACTGCCGGGTACTTCTTCGCCGGATCGAAGCCGGGCGGAGTCAACAGCAGCCCGAAGACGCTGTCGCCGGCGGCCCCCAGCCAGCCGAACTCGCGGGCGGGGTTCAGCCCCACACCGGCGAGCCGGGAAGCGTTCAGCCGGGTGAGCTGTTTCGGCGGGTTGCGGTGATCCACCGCCCAGGTGAAGACCTGGGGCGGCCGGTTCATCGCGTCGCTGATGAACGCCAGCCGCGGTTCCCTGGTACCCGCCAGGCTCATGCCCGCGGGGTTCATGTCGGTCAGCACCTCGTGCACGTCACCGGTCGCGCCGACGATATGGAGGACGATGTGCCGCTGCCGCTTCTCCGCGACGGCGATGAAGTCCCCCGTGCCCGGCTGGAAGGCGAACTCGCCAATGCTGTAGTCCCAGTTCCTCGTCACCTCTCGCACTGCCCCGCCCTGCCGGTCCTGTACGACCAGCCGCCAGCGGTCGGCCTCGAAGCCGGCCCGCTCCTGGGAAAGCCAGGCGAGCGACTTCCCGTCGGGCGAGTACACCGGGTTCTGGTCGGCCCCGAGGCGGCCAGCGGTGACCAGGACCGGCTCGCCACCGCTCACCGGCACGCGGTAGATGTCGAGGTTGGTGGTCCAGGCGGCATCCTTCGAGAACAGCTTGGTGGTGAAGGCGACCTCCTGGCCGTCGGGGCTGAAGGCATACTGCTCCGAGCCGCCGAAGGGCGCCACCGGTGTCTCCCAGTCCTTGCCGGCGAGCAGGTCTTGCGGCGCCCCGCCCTCGGCGCTGACCACGAAGAGGTGGCTCCGGAGGGCATCCTCCCAGTAGTTCCAGTGCCGGTGGAGGAGGCCGTCATAGATCTTTGCCGAGCTCTTCCTGCCGGCCTCCTGCTCCGCCAGGCGCACGTGGCAGGCGGTATCGCGGCACTCCGGGTAGACCTCCGACACGAACGCCAGCATCCGGCCCGTGGGCGACCAGACCACGCCGTCCGCACCATTGGGCATGGTGGTGACCTGCCGATGGGCGGCGGTAGCGACGGTGTAGATCCGGACCTGTGGCGTGCCTCCCCGCGAGTTGACGTAGG
>DASWBQ010000468.1:0-3620 GCA_036390535.1 Gemmatimonadales bacterium
GCTCGGCCTCGCGTCGCAGCAGGCGGGCCGACAGGGAATGGAAAGTCCCGATCCACAGACCGACCGGGGGCCGGCCGAGCATCGCCGCCACCCGCTCCTTCATTTCCCCCGCAGCGCGGTTGGTGAACGTCACCGAGAAGATCCGCGCCGGCTCGACGCCGTGCTCGTCCACGAGGCGCGCGATCCGCGCCGTCAGCACCCGGGTCTTCCCCGAACCGGCGCCGGCCAGGACGAGAATCGGGCCGTGCAGGTGCTCGGCGGCTTCGCGCTGGGCCGCGTTGAGGTTCCCGAGCCACTCCCGGGTGCTGCCGGTGGTCGTCACGGGGGGGCTGGTCAGCGGGGGAAGAACCGGTCGAAGCCGAGATAGGGCGCCAGGGCCGGCGGCACCCGGACCGATCCATCGGCGTCCTGATGGTTCTCGAGCAGCGCGGCGATGGTCCGGGGAAACGCCACTCCGGACGCGTTCAAGGTGTGGACGAACTCCGGCTTGGCACCGGGTGCGGGGCGGTAGCGGAGGTTCATCCTCCGTGCCTGATAGTCCGTGAAGGTGGAGGAGCTGGACGCCTCGAGCCAGGTCCCCACGCCGGGCGCCCAGAGCTCCAGGTCGAAGGTCCGGGCGCTGGCGAAACCGGTGTCCCCGGCGGCGAGGGCGAGGACCCGGTACGGCAACTCGAGCCGCTGGAGGACGGTTTCGGCGTGACCGGTCAGGAGGGCGTGCTCGGCGTCGGAGGTGCCCGGCGCCACCAGCCGCACCAGCTCCACCTTGTCGAACTGGTGGATGCGGATCAGGCCCCGGGTGTCCTTGCCATGCGCGCCCGCCTCCCGGCGGAAGCACGGCGTCCAGGCCGCGAAGGTCATCGGGAGCTGCCTCGCCTCGAGGATCTCATCGCGGTAGAGGTTGGTGAGCGGCACCTCCGCCGTCGGGATCAGGTAGAGATCATCCGCGGTGACGGTGTACATCTCCTCGGCGAACTTGGGCAGCTGCCCCGTGCCCGTCATGGAGGCCCGGTTCACCAGGAAGGGCGGGCTGATCTCGAGGTACCCGTGCTCCCGGGTGTGGAGGTCGAGCATGAAGTTGACCAGGGCCCGGACCAGCCGGGCACCGAGGCCGGTGAAGACCGGGAAGCCAGAGCCGGAGATCTTGGCCCCCCGGGGCAGATCGAAGAGGCCGAGGGCTTCGCCCAGCTCCCAGTGCGGCTTCGGCGTGAAGTCGAAGCCGGGCATCGCCCCCCAGGTGCGGACCACGGCGTTGGCCGACGCATCGCCGTCGGGCGCTTCGGGGTGTGGCAGGTTGGGAACGGTGAGCAGCTCGGTCTCCAGCTCGGCATCGATCTCCCGGACCGTGCCATCGAGCGTCCTGACTTCTTCCCCCGACCCCTTGAGCTCGAGGAGGAGCCCGTCGACCGGTTCGCCGGCCTTCTTCCGTCGCGCCACTTCTTCGGTGGCGGCGTTCCGGGAGGCCTTGAGCGTCTCGACCCTGACCAGCAGTTCGCGCCGGCGGCGGTCGAGGTCCAGGATCCGGTCCACGGCGGCATCCACCGCGGGGTCCTGTCGACGCCGCAGCGCGGCCCGCACGGTGTCGGGGTCCTGGCGCAGTCGCTTGATGTCGATCACGAGCTACCTCTTGGGAAGACCCGGCTCGAGGCTCCGGTAGCCGCAGTTGCCGTTGACGAGGACCCGGAAGAGCACCGCACGAGCCTCATCGTCGAACGTGAGAATCTCGCCCTTGCCGTAGGTCGGATATCCGTAGAAACAGGACAGCGACACGCGGCCCTTGAGATAGAACACGGTACCCACCGCCACGTCGACCGTGTCGAGGGTCAGGTAGCCGCCGGTCGGCGCGAAGGTGAGTTCGTCGAAGGTCGAATCGACGACCCGGAGGCCCGGGTCCACGCCGTTGGTGCTCGCCTGGCCGACGAGGGCGCCGGGCAGCAGGATGCGCCGGCCGTCCGGGGTGATCTGGTAGGCAAAATCCGCGGTGGTGCTCTGGTCGAGGCGGACCACGCGCCGTTCCGTGGCCGAGTAGCCGGAGGCGCGCCAGATGTCGGTCCCTGACACGGCGTAGAGTGCCAGGGTGTCGACGGCGTTCGGGAGCGTCGGCTTGGGCAGGATATCGGGATCGCTGCAACCGGCCGCCGCAACCGCGTACGCCAGCGCAGCGAGGGCGAAGAAAGACCGCATCGGGGGAAGCTTAAGAGCCGCGCAAAAACAGGTCAACCCATGGATTTTTCTTGACTTCCGCGCCTCGGACCTTACGTTGCCACCAACCCCTTCCGGTCCGCCTCCGTGCACTTGTTCCACGTCGTTCATGGCCTCGCCGCCCGTCCGGAGGTGATCGGCGCCGCCATCATCAGCGGCGACGGACTGGTCATCCATCAGGTCCTCCCGGCGGGGGCCGATCCCGACGCGCTGGCGGCACTCGCCACCACCCTGCTCCGGCACACGGCGGAACTGGGGGCGGCGGCGCGCCTGGGGCCCCTCACGACCGCCGTCCTCGACTTCGGCCCGGGACCGGTCATCGTGAGCGCGCTGGGAGAAGGCGCCGCCCTCGTCCTGCTGGTCCGGGCGGACGCCGATTTCGGGGAGCTCCTCTACCTGGTGCGGCGCCACCAGCCCGCCATCGCCGGACTCCTGTAGCCATGAACTGGGTCGTCATCCTCGCCGGGGGATCCGGGACACGCTTCTGGCCGCTGAGTTCACCGGCGCATCCCAAGCAGCTGCTGCCGCTCGCGGAAGACCGGCCCAGCGCCGTCGCCGCCGTGGCGGCCGTCGAACCACTGGTGCCCCGCGACCGGATCCTGGTCGTGACCGGCGCGCAGCTGGCCGGCCCGCTGCAGGACGCCCTCGGTCTCCCGGGGGAGAACTTCCTGGTCGAGCCCCGCGCCGCCTCCACGGCCCCGGCCCTGGTGTGGGCGAGCCATGAGGCTCAGCGTCGCGACCCCGACGCGGCGATCCTGTCAATGCACGCGGACTGGCACCTCGGAGACGGGACGGCCTTCCGGGTGACCGCGTCGAAGGCCCTGGCCGCGGCGCGTGCCCATGACGCGCTGGTCACGGTGGGCGTCGTCCCGACCCGGGAGGAGACCGGCTACGGCTACCTGATCCGCGGCGCCGAGGTCGGCGACGGGGTGTACCGGGTGCAGCGGTTCACCGAGAAGCCGGACCTCCCCACCGTGCGCCAGCTGCTCGCCAACGGGGCGGTATGGAACAGCGGGCTCTTTGCGTGGACGGCGGCGCGGCTGCTGAAGGAGACCGAAGCGCACACACCCGAAGTGGCCGGGGCCCTGGTCTGCCTGACCCGCGGGGATGTGGCGGGGTACTTCTCGGCGCTGACCCCGGTGTCGATCGACGTCGGATTGCTCGAGCGGAGCCAGCGGGTCCTGATGCTGCCTGCCGCCTTCCCGTGGGACGACATCGGCACATGGGAAGCGCTGGCCAGAGTCCGGCGGGCCGACCCTGCCGGCAACGTGGCGATCGGGCCGGTCCACCTGCTCAACACGGAGAATTGCGTGGTCTGGTCGGACGGTCTGCCGGTCGTCCTCTCCGGCGTCCATGATCTCGTGGTGGTTCACGCCAACGGGCGGCTGCTCGTGCTCGACCGCGGCCAGGCCGCGAACCTG
>DASWBQ010000469.1:0-3404 GCA_036390535.1 Gemmatimonadales bacterium
GAGGGTCGGGACGTTGGTCGGGAAGGTCGGCGACGAGGGGTCGAGCCGGCCCTTGGTGCCGTGGGTGCCGTGGCACTCGGTGCAGCTCGGGGCATTGGGGTCGCTCTTCGCCTGCAGCATGCCGTGGGTGCTGGTCCGGTAGAGCGAGTCCATGGCGGCATGGCAGGAGCTGCAGTCGACCTTGGTGACGATGGTCTCGCAGGGACGGACCCGTGACGGGCTGACGTCGCTGTGACACTGGCTGCAGGCTACCCGGGCGTGCCGGGAGGCCAGCAGGCTGTCCTGGTGGACCTGGAGGGAGCGGCCGTCCTGCGACGCGCGGAGGTCCGCCTGGCTGTGGCAGCGCATGCAGTCGGAGTCGGCCATCCCCTGGGTGTAGAACACCTTCCGGACCTTGTGGGGCTGGTGGCAGTCCACGCACGCCGGCAGGACGTGCTCCTCCCGCTCCCACAGCTCGCCCTTGATGACCTTCCGGTGGACAGCCTCGATCTGGGCGTGGCAGGTGGCGCAGGTGGCGGCGATGTTCCGCCGGGCGATGGAGGACGCCGGGTCGGTGTGCGGCAGGATCGAGTGCGGGGTGTGGCACGAGGCGCAGTTCGGGGCGACGATCAGCCCCTTCCGGAGCAGGCCCTCGCCGTGGATGCTCTCGGAGTAGTTCGCCAGGATGTTGTCCTGGTGGATGGTCCGGAGCCGGGAGACCGCGGTGCCCTCCTGGTGGCACTGCCCGCACAGGAAGGGAATGTTGAGCGGGGCCACGGGGGACTGGGGGTTGCGCTTCGGGAGCACCCCATGGCCGCCGTGACAGGTGGTGCAGCGCGGGGCGAGGGCGTCCCCTCGGGCGATCGCCCTGCCGTGGAGCGACTTGGCGTGAAGGGCCTCGAGGTCGGCGTGGCAGCTGCCGCAGTTCACCGGCGCGAGGTCATCGGCGTGGGGCAGTTCCTTCCCCTCGACGTCCGCGTGGCACCCGACGCAGGGGACCTCCTTGTGGGAGGAACCGCTCAGGACCTTCTGGTTAACGAAGACCGAGATGGTCTTGCCGGCCCTGGTGCCGGTTGCCGACCGGTCCTCGTGGCAGGCGATGCACTCGGCGTCCTCCTGGGCCAGGGCGGGCGATGACCCGCCCAGCGCCGTCAGCAGGAGCGCCAGCAGAACCCCGGGTACGCGCCAGGCTGGTCGCCCGGCCTCCGCGCGTGGCGCCGGCAGGTCGGTCCGTGGGGCCATCATCGGGCCTCTTCCTCTTCGCCCGCCTGTTCGCGGCGCCGGATCTCCTCGAGTTCGAGGGGGTGGTCCTCCAGCATCTCTTCCTCGGTCAGGGTGCCCTTCCAGAATGCCAGGTTGATGGGATAGGTGTCGGGATTGAACATCACGAAGTAGAAGTGCCAGACCACGATCGCCAGCATGGCGAGCCACGCCTCGTAGTAGTGCACCGTCCGGGCGACGTCCCACCCCAGCTTGGTGAGCAGGTTCACGAAGGTGTTGTCGGCCCAGAGGATCACTCCGGTGACGCCCATCAGGATCGTGCCCCAGACCAGGGCCCAGTACTCGCTCTTCTCGATGTAGCTGAACCGGCCGAAGGCCGGCTTGTCGTTCGTCAGGCCCAGGTTGTAGCGGAACACCCCGATGGCGTCGGAAAGATCTTTGCGCGCCGGCAGCAGGTCACGGAGCAGCTGGCGCCCCCGCGGCACCGCGGCCAGGTAGACGACGTGGTACAGGCTGACCGCCATCAGCACCACACCGGCGATGCGGTGGGCGATGCCCCGCAGGTCGTACAGCCACGGCGTGGTGCGCCGGACCGCCATCACCCACCACGCCTCCGGGAACCGCAGCGCGAAGCCGGTCACGACCAGGAGGATGAAGCTGAGCGCCATGGTGCCGTGCTGCAGCCGCTCGCTCAGGGTCATTCGGAGATACAGCCGGTGACCGACCTGGTGGACCGGCAGGTCGCCCCGGCGCTGCGCCAGCTTCCGGCGTGACTTCCGCACGAAATCGAGCAGGTTGTGGACGAACATCCCCCCGATCACCACCACGATCAGGATGAGGTACGCCGTCGCCACGATCGAGAGGATGTCGTCCTTGCCCGCCGTGGCGATCACGTGGACTGCGCCCTTGGTGAAGTTCTCGCCGGCGCCGGGATGGCAGCTCCCGCACGTCGCGGCGAGGTTGGCCGGGGCGATCCGGGAGTTGGGGTCGCTCGAGGGAAGGATGTCGTGGACCCCGTGACAGCTGGCGCAGTTGGCCACCTCGATGGAGCCCGCCCGCGTGGCCAGACCGTGGAAGCTGTCCTCGAAGCTCTGGAACCGGTCTTCGCTCAGGCCGTATTTCCGGGTCAGCTGCACCGACGAGTGGCAGGGGGTGCACACCTGGGCGGACACGTTGGCCGGCGCCACCGGGGACTTGGGGTTGCTCGGGGACAGGATCCCGTGCTCCCCGTGACAATCGGTGCAGGTGGCCGAGGCCGCGACACCCTTGGCGAGGGCGGTCCCGTGCACGCTCACGGCGTACTGCTCGTGCTCCGCCGTGTGGCACTGGGCGCAGGTCTGGCCGATCCGTCCCTTGGAGACCTTCGACGCCGGGTTCGACCCCTTCATCATGTCGTGACTGCCGTGGCAGTCCGAGCAGGTCGCCGCCGCCTCGTTCCCGGCGTGCAGCGCCTGGCCGTGCACGCTCTGGTCGTAGCTGCTGATGAAGCCGGTCGAGGGGCCCATCCGCGCCCGGACGTCGGGGTTGTCGACGTGGCAGGACAGGCACATCGCCGCCTCGTGGAGACGGCTGGTCCTGGCCGTGCTGTCGCTCGGCGACACCACCCCATGCTCGCCGTGGCAGTCGATGCAGCTCGGCGCCCCGGCGACTCCGGCCTGGAGCGCCTTGCCATGGTCCGAGGCGGCGTAGTGGCGGCTTACCTCGGTGTGGCACTGGGCGCAGACCCGGGCGGACAGCTCGTGACGGGTTGCCGGGTCCTTGTCGGTCACCTTCCGGGCGGAGTGGCCGCCGTGGCAGGCCGCGCAGGTGACCCCCGGCTGGGCCTGGCCATGGACGCTTTCCGCAAAGTCCTTGAACTTCTCGTCTTCGTGGCAGGCAAGGCAGTTGACCGGCCGGATTCGGGGGGCATGCGGCAGTTCGTCCGCCTTGAACCCGGCGTGGCACTTGACGCAGCTGACCTTCGCGTGGGGCGAGGCCGCCAGCTCCCCGGCCTCCACGAACAGTGAGACGGTCCTCCCCCGGCGCTCCATGGTGAGGTCCTTCTCGCTGTGGCAGGCCAGGCACTCCTCGTCGGGTGTTTGCGCCCATGCCAACGACGCCCCGCCCCCGAGTATCAGAGCGGACAGGAGGGCGAGGCGGGACAGTTGTCGGGCTCTCATTACAGGACCGGTTCCTGGTGAGGCGGGCGCTCCCGGACCGGGAGC
>DASWBQ010000470.1:0-3049 GCA_036390535.1 Gemmatimonadales bacterium
CGTCCAGCTTGGGAAGCTGGCATTCTACCACTGAATTACGCCCGCAGGAGAGGGTCAAGTTATCGGCCCGGGATGGCGTGTCAAGGGAGTCGAACGCCGTGAGTCGTGAGGCGGAGACAACGCCTTCCTCACGACTCACGACCCGCGCTCACGACTACTTCCGCTTGTAGCGCCAGCCGGAAATGTTGGCTCCCTTCGCCTCGGCCCGGATCTCGTGGGGCGCTCCCGCCTCGAGCGCCGGGACCGCGACTTCCTGGCTGGCGACGACCTCGCCGGCCTCCGTGAGGAACTCGACGACCAGGTTGACCGGCACCGGCTTCAGGTTCTTGCCCAGCGCATCGGTCGCGGCCCGGCCGGTCGCCATCGCGGTGAGCCGGGCGCCGTCGGGGCGCATCACGAAGCCGGTTACATCCACATTCACCGGCAGCGACACCAGGGCTTCGGCGGCCTTGAGGACCGCGTCCTGCTGCTTGAGCTCGCGGTAGGCCTGTCCCATCAGCCGGTAGGAGTCTTCGTTCATCGGCTCGATGGCGACGAGCTGCTTGCCGGTCTCCGCCAGCTTGTCCCACTGCTTGAGCGCCAGCTGGGAGTTGGCCAGGTTGTACACCGCGTCCCGGCTCCACGGGTTCCGCGTCGCCAGTCGGGCGAAGACGTCGGCGGCCCGGTCAAACTGCTGCGCGTTGAACATGCTGACGCCGACGGCCATCAGGTCCTGGGTCGTCAGCGAGTCGAGGTTCATCCGGCTGAACTCCTCGACGATGGCCTTCTCCAGCGCGTCTGCGCTGTCGACCATCCCCGCCTGCCGGTAGGCGTAGGCGAGGGATTTCCTGGCGTCGGTGTCGCCGGGCATCCAGGAGAGGTACTCCTTGAGGACCGGCACCGCTTCGGCGCTCTTCCCCTCCCGCTGCAGCACCATGGCGAGGTTCAGCGTGGCCGAGTTGCGGTTGTCGACGAGGGTCGAGTCCCGCTTGGAGACCTCCGCCGCCCTGGCGAAATAGACCGCGGCGCTGTCATTGAAATCGGAGTTGGCGAAGATCACGCCCATGTTCTCGAAGACGTGGGGAAGGTCCTGGTACAGGACCGTGGCCCCGCGGAAGTAGAACATCGCCGAATCGGCCATCCCGGCGCGCTGGGCCTCGATGCCTCTGGTCGCCAGGGCGGCCCAACTGTTCTGCCGGTAGGCGCTGATGTCGACCTCGCAATCGGGCGCGAGGGTCTGGGCCCGGGTGAAGGCGGAATCGGCCCCGGCCACATCACCGACCGCCAGGTAGGTGCGGGCCAGGTAGTACCAGGCGCCGGAGCTCTGGGCCTGGCCGCCGGCCGCCTCGGTCTGCAGGACCTTGAGGGCAGTTTCGAGGCTGGCGGCCCGCTTGGCCGCGTCCTTGTCTTCGAGCCCGGTCCGGAGCGCCTTCTGCCCATCGCCGACCTTGCCGCCGGACTTCAGGTTGCAGAACGCGATCTGGAACTTCGAGGCCGAATCGGCCACCAGGCTGCGGTAGCGCACCTGCGCCATCGCGGGGGTCGCGGTCATCGCCAGGCCCGCCAGCGCGACGATCGCCAGTCGCTTCAGCATCATGTCAACTCCTTGGGTTCGTTACTCTCGCTCGTTCCGGGCACGGAGACGAGCCGCTCGGCAGCCGTTCGCACATCGGCGGCCACGTCCAGCGCCGGCCGGCCGGTGGCCCGGGCCAGCTGCGTCACATCATCGAACTCCGGTTTGAGGCGCGGTCCCGCCGCCGTCTGCAGGACCTTCACCCGCACCTCGGCCCCCTCCGGGGTCCGGTACCTGGTCTGGTGCCGGGGGAGGGTCGCGCGCTCCGCGCGGGTCCAACGCACCCCGGCCGTGGTGCTGTTGGCGAACATGGCATCCGCCACCGCCGCCTCCCGGCCCCGGGGCACCACCGCCTCGACCCGGAATCCGACCCGGCCTTTCTTGGCCTGGGTGGTCCAGGTCTGGACGTCGATGGCCCCCGCCCCCACCAATGCGTCTCGCAGTGGCTCGAGGTACTCGGGGCTCATGTCGTCCAGGTCCACGGCGAGGACACTCACCTCGCCGGCCTCCTCGGCGGTTTCGGCCAGAACGATGCGGAGGGCGTTCGGATAGCCACCAGGATTCCGGCTGCCGGCGCCCCACCCCGAACGCTCGGCGCGCCAGTGGGTCGGCGCGGGGCCGTTCGAGAGCGCCTGCAGCAGCGCGGCGCCGGTTGGAGTCGTGGCCTCGCCCCGCACCGGACCGTTGGGGCCGATGGGAAGGCCTTCCAGCAGGATGGCCGTGGCGGGCGCAGGTACCGGCAGGACACCATGGGCCGCGCGGACCCACCCTTCACCGAGGGCCACGGGCCGGGTCCGGATCTCGTGTATGCCCAGTCGCTCGAATCCCTCGACGGCACCGACGATATCCACCAGCGCGTCCCAGGCGCCCACTTCGTGGAGGGTGACGTCCTCCGCCGGAACTCCGTGGACCCGGCCCTCCGCCTCGCCCAGCATGCGGATGGCCCGCAAGGCCCGGTCCCGGACCCAGTCGGAAAGGCCTGCCTGCTGGATCCTCGCGATCAGCTCCCCCACTCGCCGGTGCGGACCCTGGTGGTGGCCCTGCCCCGGATCATGGTGGTGAGCGTGGCCATGCTCATGGTGATGGTGGTGGTCGTGATCCTGAGCCGGACCCGCTTGATGCGGTCCGGTGTCGGCAGGCGCCTCCCAACTGCCATCAGGGAGCCGCACCGTCACCTTGGTGCAGGCGATGCCGCACCGGTCCGCCGGGTCGATTTCGACCGAGACGCCGTCCAACCCCAGCCGCGAGGGAAGTTCATGCAGCCACGCCGGGTCGGCCCCGACGGCGATCAACGCGCCGAGCAGCATGTCTCCGCTGACGCCAGCGGCCGGGTCGATGATGGCGAAACGGCGATCTGACATAGACTTAGAAATATAGACGCCGTGGCCCCCCGCAGGCCAGTCGGCGGCTATCGGTAGAGCCACCCTGCCCCGGTGTTGAACAGCACCAGCCGCTCTCCCGGGGCCAGACGGCCCTGCTCCTTCAACGCCACCGCCG
>DASWBQ010000471.1:0-2151 GCA_036390535.1 Gemmatimonadales bacterium
GGTCGGGGATACACCTTCGGCGATTATTTCGCCGTCAAGTCACTGACGCAGTGGGCCATCCCCGTCGCGGCCGTCGTCCCGATGGGGCGGTTCACGCTGGACGCCGGAGCCTGGTACGCGCTGACGACCCTCGAGCGCTTCGACGCGCCCGCCAAGTCGGTCAGCGGGATCACCGATACCCAGGTGCGTGGTTCGTACATCCTCGGCGACGACGCCGTGGTCCTGACGGCGATGGTGAACCTGCCCACCGGGGCCGAGAACCTGAGCGCCGCGGAGTACGCCGTGCTCGCGGCGGCGTCGTCGAGCTTCTTCGCCTTTCCCGTCAACGGATACGGCAGCGGGGCATCCGTGACCCTCGGGGTGGCGGGCGCGATCGAAGCCAGGGAGTGGAACCTGGGGCTGGCTGGCAGCGGCCGCCTGTCCCGGCCGTTCACGCCGTTCGAGGACTCGGAGGGGAAGTTCAGCTACCAGTCGGGTCCCGAGGTCCGGTTGCGGGCGGGGGCGGACCGCCTGGTCGGCTCCGGACGACTGTCGCTGGGGCTCACCTTCAGTACGTTCGGTGATGACGAATTCGCCAGCGGGGGCGGGACCACGGGCATCTACCGGCCCGGGCGGCGACTCATCGCCGAAGCGTCGTTCGCCACGGTGATCGGGCCGGCCACCGTGATCGGCTATGCCTGGGACTACTACCGGTGGTCCGGGGATTCCGCCGGGGCGTCGGTCCCGAACCGTGAGAACCTGCTGACGGGAGGGGTGCAGGCCCGGTGGCCCCTCAGCCGCATCGTGTCCTGGGAGCCCGGCATCGAGGGCCGGCTCTCCACACCGGAGGAGGGAAGGGCGATGCTGGTGGAATTCTCCTCCGGGCTGAGAATCCGCGCTGGAAGCCACCTCGCCGTGATCCCGATTCTCCGACTCGACGTCGGCAGGCTGGAGGAACCCCCGCCAGGCTTCGGCCATCAGCTCCTCGGCGGGTCACTCTCGGTGTTTGTTCGGCAGTCGTTCTAACTACTCCGCTTTCTTTCCTTGACGGCAAAACGGGTGGCATGGTACTGTTGCGCCACTGTTTTCTCGGGCCACCCGGCCCGGTTAAGGAGCGCGTCGTGACTGATCTCGCGGGAACCCAGATTTCTTCGCTGATGGAGACCCTGCCGGGGATCGCGCACGTCCTGCGCAGTCCGGTGGCCGACGCCTTCGTCAACCTGATCCGGGCGGGCTCCGGGCAGTCCGCCTTCAGCCTCGGTGATGCCGACGAAGTCATGAAGTACGCCGTCCGCCGGAACCTGCTGGCCAGCGATGAGGCAGAGCGGATTCTGGCCGAGGCGCGCGAGGCACTGGCCCTGGCAGCCGCGGCTGCCAAGGCGAAGCCCGTCAAGGCGCCAGCCGCCCCGGCCCCGGCCGCCGGAAAGCCGGTGGCCACGAAGCGCGCCGTGGTGGCGAAGCGGCCGCCAAAACCCGCCGCGAAGAAGTCCGCGGCCAAGACGGGCGGCAGGAAGCCGACCAGGCATACTGTGAAGAAGGCGGCCAGGCCCGCGGCGAAGAAGCCAGCCAGGCACGCCGTGAAGAAGGCGGCGCCGAAGAAGTAACCCCCGCCCGGCCCTACCTTCCGGGGCCGGGTTCCCCCAGTCCATCGAGCAGCCAGCCGTCGACCAGGCTGACGGACGCCCGCTGCGTCCCTCCCTCGGCGCGCGACGTGATCCGGATCATCCGGCCGGAGCGTACCCATTGCCAGACGACCTGTCCCTGGGAATGCCGCTCCGTGGCCGGCCCTATCCGGGCGTCCAGGCGGGCCCGCCAACGGCGCAGGTCGACGTCGGTGACCGTACCGGACAGCAGCAGGACGGCGACCGAGTCGCGCACCAGCGACGCGATGAGGTCGAGGGCTGGTTCGCCCGCAGGCGCGATGCTGCCCAAGCACTCAGTGAAGCGCGGGTCCACCGCCGACTGCCGGCAATTCCACCGTCCCCGCTGGCTGCGGACCGCGGCCTCGGCGGCGGCGTGCGACGCGCCAGGCCGGAAGCCGAGAACCTCGAGCGGCTCCTGCGCCTCAGCGCGGGAGGGTGAAACGATCGTGGCCGCGAGCAGCGCGGCCACGATCAGGATTCCGGAATGGTCGATGGTCAGGGGGTCAGGCGCGCTTGACGTTGGCGGCCT
>DASWBQ010000472.1:0-13725 GCA_036390535.1 Gemmatimonadales bacterium
TGGCATCGAACGCACGGGCGGCCTGATCGGCCGCCCCAACGGAGGGTCGTCTGCCGTTCCTCATCCTGATCCTGGCCCTGGCTGTTCCCTCGCAGGCCCTCGCCCAGCGGCCGGTCGCTGACCATCCCAGGGTGGTCCAGGCACTGGAGCTCCTTCGCGCCTGGCTCGACGCCCAGCGGGCCTACGACCACATGCCGGGCCTCTCGGCGGCGATCGTGCACGACCAGCAGGTGATCTGGAGCGGGGGCATGGGTGTCACGGACCTCGCGAGGAACACCCCCGCCACCGACCAGACCATCTACAGCATCTGCTCCATCTCCAAGCTGTTCACCAGCGTCGCCGTCATGCAGCAGCGGGACGCCGGGAAGCTCCGGCTCGATGACCCCGCCACGAAGTTCCTCCCCTGGCTCACCATCAGGCAGACCGCTCCGGAGTACGGCCCGGCGACCATCGAGGGGATGCTGACGCACGCCTCCGGCCTGCCCCGCGAATCGGACCACCCCTACTGGACCGGGCCAGATTTCCGGTTCCCGACGCGCGAGCAGATCATCGAGCGAATCGGCAATCAGGAGACCCTCTACCCGGCCGAGACCTTCTTCCAGTACTCCAACCTCGGCATGGCCCTGCTGGGCGAGATCGTCGCCACCACCTCCGGTCGGCCCTACCCCGACTACGTGGCCGCCAACATCCTCCGGCCGCTGGGCATGAGCAGCACCGCGCCGGAGATGCCTGATCCGGCGAGAGAGCCCCGGCTGGCGCGCGGCTACGGATCACTGACCCGGCAGGGGGTGCGCGAACCGGTGGCGCCCTTCCAGGCGCGGGGCATCGCAGCCGCGGCGGGCTATTCCTCGACCGCGCAGGACCTGGCTACCTTCGCCAGGTGGCAGTTCCGGCTGCTCGGCAGCAAGGGCGGGACCGAGGTGCTGGCAATGAACACCCTGCGGGAAATGCACCGGATCCACTGGGCCGGGCCCGAACCGACGGACACCTGGGGCCTCGGGTTCGTCGTCTGGCGGGACAAGGGCACTACGTTCGTGGGGCACGACGGTTCGTGTCCGGGGTACCGGAGTGCCCTGCTGCTGCAGCCGAAGGACAAGGTCGCCACGGTGTTCCTGACCAACGCGATGGCCGACGCCTCGACCTACGCGGAGCAGATGTACCAGGTGATCGGCCCGGCCCTGATTGCCGCGGCCAAGGACACCGGGGCCGTGAAGCCGGCGGACACGACGCTGGCGGCCTACACGGGGACGTACGGTGCCCAGCCGTGGGGCAGCGAGGCGGCGGTCGTCGCCTGGGAGGACGGGCTGGCGATCGTCCGGCTGCCGAACCGTGCCCCCCTCGAGGGGATGACCAAGCTCAAGAAGACCGGCGAGCACACCTTCAAGCGGGTGCGGACGGACGGCGAGCTGATGGAAGCGTACGTCTTCACCATGGGCCCGGACGGAAAGGCAACCCGGTACACGGTCCACGGGAACCACTCCACCCGACTCCGCTGAGCCCCTGTAAGAACTGACAGTGCCGGGCGGCGCGCCCGCCGTCTAGCTTCGCCTGCGAGGCACCGTTCCGTCCCACTCTCTTCTGGGGGGCGGCCCACTCGCAGCGGAGGGCGCAATGTCCACGTCGAGCACCCGGATCGAGCACGATCTCCTTGGTGACCTGGCTGTCCCCGCCGACGCCTACTACGGCGTCCAGACGGCCCGGGCTCTCGAGAACTTCCATATCTCGGGCGTGGAGCTGCGGTTCTACCCCAACCTGATCAAGGCGCTCGCCATGGTGAAACTCGCAGCCGCGCGGGCCAACCACGACTGCGGCCAGTTCTCGAGCGAGATTCTCAAGGGGATGGAGGGAGCCTGCCGGGAGATCATCGACGGCAAGCTCCACGAACAGTTCCGGCTTGATGTCTTCCAGGGCGGGGCCGGCACCTCGACCAACATGAACGCCAACGAGGTGATCGCCAACCGCGCCCTGGAGCTGATGGGGCATCGGAAGGGCGAGTACCAGTACTGCGACCCTCACGACCACGTCAACTGCTCCCAGTCCACCAACGACGCCTACCCCACGTCGCTGCACGTCGGCATGGCGCTCGGGAACGTGGAGCTGGTCGCCGCGGTCAACGAACTGATCTCCGCCTTCCGCGCCAAGGGAAAGGAGTTCGGCGGGATCGTGAAGATGGGGCGGACCCAGCTGCAGGATGCCGTCCCGATGACGCTCGGGCAGGAGTTCAACGCGTTCGCCCAGACCCTGGCCGGCGAAGTGCAGGCGTTGGAGTCGATCCAGCGGGTGCTTTGCGAGACCAACATGGGCGCCACCGCCATCGGTACCGGGCTCAACGCTCCGCCCGGGTACGCCCGGAAGTGCACCGATCACCTGGCGACGATCACCGGCTTTCCGATCACGCTGGCCGAGGACCTGATCGAGGCGACCCAGGACACCCAGGCCTTCGTCCTCTATTCGGCGGCCATGAAGAGTCTGGCCATCAAGCTCTCCAAGGTCTGCAACGACCTGCGGCTGCTTTCGTCCGGTCCGCGGTGCGGCTTCCGGGAGATCAACCTGCCCGCCAAGCAGCCGGGCTCATCGATCATGCCGGGGAAGGTGAACCCGGTGATCCCCGAGGTCGTCAACATGGTCTGCTACCGGGTGATCGGCAGCGACCTGACGGTCACGATGGCGGCCGAGGGTGGCCAGCTGCAGCTCAACGTCTTCGAGCCCGTGATCGCCGCCTGCATCTTCGAGGCGCAGACGATGTTCATCAACGCGGCCCGGACCCTGCGGACCCAGTGCGTCGAAGGCATCACGGCCAACCCCGAGGTCTGCCGGCACTACGTCGAGTACAGCATCGGCACCGTCACGGCCCTGAACCCGGTGATCGGCTATGACCGGTCCACCGAACTGGCGGCGGAGGCGATGAAGACCGGCCGGGGGATCCTGGAGCTGATCCGGGAGAAGAAGATCCTGACCGAGGAGCAGATCCGGACCGTCCTCGATCCCGCCGCCATGACCGGGCAGGCCGGGTCGAAGTAGCCTCTCGGAGACGGACCGTCGTGACCCAACCCTCGCTGCGCCGCAAGCGGATCGCCCGGGCCATTGCGCTGGCGGTCGCGCTGGCGATCTGGTTCACCCCGCCGCCGGACGCTCTGACAGTCCAGGCCTGGCACCTCTTCGCCATCTTCGCGGCCACGATCCTGTCGGTGATCATCGGGGCGTTCTCGATCCTCACCGCGTCGATCCTGGCCATCGCCGCCGCGGTACTGTCGGGCACCCTCTCCGCCGAGGCGGGGTACTCGGGGTTCTCCAACCCGACCATCATCCTGATCGTGATCGCCTTCCTGGTGGCCCGGGCGGTGGTGAAGTGCGGCCTGGGGCAGCGGCTGGGCTACCGGGCGATCAGCCTCTTCGGGCGGTCCACCCTGGGGCTGTCCTACAGCATCTTTGCGGTGGACGCGGTCATCGCCCCGGCCTTCCCGAGCAACACCGCCCGGTCGGGGGTGCTCTTCCCGCTGGCGTTCTCGGTGGCGGAGGCGGCCGGGGTCGCGCCGGGGCGGCAAGACCGGCAGCGCCTCGGGAAGTTCCTGATGTTTTCGGGGATGGCGAGCCTGACGCTCTCCTCGGCGCTGTGGCTCACCGCCATGGCGGCCAATCCCCTCGGCGCGGAAATCGCCCGGCAGTACGGGGTCGAGATCAGCTTCGGGTCGTGGCTGCTGGCGGCTTCCGTGCCGACGCTCCTCGGCATGGCGCTGCTGCCGCTGCTGCTCTACATGGTGATCCGCCCCGAGGTGACCAGGACCCCGGAAGCCCCGTCCGACGCCAGGAAGGCGCTGGCGGCGCTGGGCCCGCTGACCCGGGACCAGAAAGTAGTGGCCGGGACCTTCGTCGGGATGGTGGCGCTCTGGGGCTCTGCCTCGACGCTCGGGATCGATTCGACCGCGGTGGCCTTCCTGGGGCTGGGAGTGCTGCTCGCTACCCGGGTCCTGACCCTGGCCGACATCGCCAAGGAAGGCGACGTCCTCGCCACGTTCATCTGGTTCGCGTCGCTTTTCACGATGAGCGACCAGCTCAACCAACTCGGCTTCATGGAGTTCCTCGGTGAACGCCTGGTGCTGCGGCTGGAGGGGCTGACCCCGGTCGTGGCCGGCGTCGCCCTGGTGGCCGCCTACGTCCTGCTGCACTACCTCTTCGTCAGCCAGACGGCCCACCTCCTGGCCCTCTTCGGGGTCTTCCTCGGAGTGGGGGTCAAGGTGGGCGTGCCCCCGGAGGCCCTGGCCTTCCAGCTGCTCTTCGCCACCAACTACTTTGCCGTCATCACCCCACAGGGATCCAGCGCCAACCTGCTCTTTGCCGGCAGCGGGTACCTGTCGCAGGGGGACCTCTATCGGCTGGGAGCGATGACGACCGCCTTCTGCATGCTGCTGTACCTGACTGTGGGAATCCCCTGGGTGATGCTGATCAGCCGCTGAACCGGAGACCGGATGGACTACATCGTCGGCGCACTGCGCGAGAACCCCGAACTGGCGGTCTTCCTGACGCTGGCGGCGGGTTTCGTGCTGGGGCGACTCCGGATCGGCTCCTTCACGCTTGGCAACGTGGTCGGCACGCTCCTCGCCGGCGTCCTGATCGGCCAGCTCGACATCGACGTCCCGCCGATCGTCAAGCTGATCTTCTTCGACCTCTTCCTGTTCGCGACCGGGTACAAGGTCGGGCCGCAGTTCATTCGGGGGATGGGCCGGAGCGCCCTGCCCCAGGTGGCGGTCACCCTCGTGCTCTGCGTCACCAGCCTGCTCGTCACACTCCTGGTCGCACGGATCTTCGGCTACGACACCGGGACGGCCGCGGGATTGATGGCCGGCGCCTTCACCGAATCGACGGTGATCGGGACCGCGGGCGACGCCATCAGCCGGCTCGGGCTCAGCGACGCGGAGACCGCCCGGCTGCTCAACAACATCCCCGTCGCCTACGCGGTGTCCTACCTGGTGGGGACCGGCTTCGTGGTCTGGTTCCTCTCGCACCTCGCCCCGCGGCTGCTCCGGGTGGACCTCAAGGTGGAGGCCCGGAAGCTGGAAGAGCAGATGACCGGGGGCACGGGGGAGGAGAGCGGCAAGTCGGCCTACCGCGACTGGGACCTGCGGGCGTACCAGTTGGCGGACGAATGGGCGGACCGGACGGTGGGCGACGTCGAAGCGGCGTTCAAGCCGTTCCGCGCCTACGTCGAGCGAATCCGCCGGAACGGAACCCTCCTCGACGTGGAGCCCGGCTTCATGCTCGCCGCGGGTGACGTCATCGCCCTGGCGGCCCGCCGCCGGGTGCTGGCTGCCGGAGTGTCAGTCGGGACGGAGATCGAGGACCAGGGGCTGCTCGACTACCCGGCGGCGTCACTCGACGTGGTGCTGACCAACCGGGACCTGGTGGACCGGACCCTCGCCGAGCTGGCGGAAGCGCACGGCCGCGGGGTGGCCCTGCTCAAGCTGGTGAGGGGCGGTCAGGAGGTCCCTTTCGCGGCCGCCACCAGGGTGCACCGGGGCGACCTCCTGCGGCTGATCGGCGCCACCCGGGACGTGGAGCGGGCCGGCGCGGCCCTCGGCTACATCGAACGGTCCCCGGCCTCCACCGACATCGTCTTCGTGGGCCTGGGCATCGTGCTCGGCGGGTTCCTCGGCCTATTGTCGGTCAACGTCGGCGGGTTGCCTCTCAGTCTGACCTCAAGCGGTGGGGCGTTGATCATGGGCCTGATCTTCGGCTGGCTCCGCTCGGTGCGGCCGACCTTCGGGCGGATTCCGGAGCCGGCGCTCTGGGTGTTTGACACCGTGGGTCTGGCCGTCTTCATCGGGGTGGTCGGACTTGGGGCGGGCCCGACCTTCGTGGACGGCCTCCGGCAGACGGGGCCGAGCCTGCTGCTGGTCGGCTTCGTGGTCGCCGTGACACCCCATGTCACCGCCCTGCTGTTCGGGAAGTATGTCCTCGGGATGAATCCAGTGATCCTGCTCGGCGCCTGCGCCGGAGCTGGCACGGTCACGGCGGCCCTCCGGGGCATCCAGGACGAGGCACAGAGCAAGATCCCCGTGCTCGGATACACGGTGCCTTACGCCGTCGGCAACATCCTGCTGACGGCGTGGGGCCCGGTCATCGTGCTGCTGACTCAATAGAGAGGATTCCATGAACAGACGCGACGCACTCATGCTGACCCTGGCGGTCCTGGCCGGTGCCGCTGTCCCGGCTCGGGCCACCGCCCAGGCTGCAGGCAGGCTCCCGAACATCGTGGTGCTCGCCACCGGCGGCACCATCGCCGGGGCCGCCGCCAGTGACGTGCAGGCCGGCTACACCAGCGGCCAGGTCGGGGTCGAGCAGCTGCTGGCGGCGGTGCCGCAGGCGAAGAAACTGGCCGCCCTCCGGGGGGAGCAGATCGCCAACATCGGCTCCCAGGACATGAACGATGAGGTCTGGCTCAAGCTGGCCAACCGGATCAACGAGCTGGTGGCAATGCCCAACGTGGCCGGCGTGGTGGTCACCCACGGCACCGACACCATCGAGGAGACAGCCTACTTCCTCAACCTGGTGGTCAAGTCGGCCAAGCCGGTGGTGCTGACAGCCGCGATGCGCCCGTCGACCGCGCTCTCGGCCGACGGCCCGCTCAACTTCTACAACGCCGTGGCGGTGGCGGCCGACAAGGACGCGGCCGGGCACGGCGTGCTGGTGGTGGTCAACGACTGGATCCACGGGGCCTCGTCGCTGACCAAGACCAGCACCACCGCGGTGCAGACCTTCCTGTCACCGCTCTCGGGCCTGATCGGCACCGTGGCCTACGGGCAGATCGAGTTCTACCGCGGGCCGGTCGGCAAGCACACGACGACATCGGTCTTCGCCGTGGACAAGGGCACCGTTCTTCCGCGGGTGGACATCATCATGGCCTACGAGAACATGGACGGGGCCATCATCGACGCCGCCGTTGCGGCCGGGGCGAAGGGGATCGTCATCGCCGGCGTCGGCAACGGCAACATGACCAAGACCGCGCTCGACGTCCTGGCAAAGCACGCCAGGAACGGCATCGTCTGCGTCCGGTCCTCGCGGGTCACCACCGGACAGGTGGGCCGGAACGTGGAGGTGGATGACGACAAGCTCGGGCTGGTCGCCTCGCTGGCCCTCAATCCGCAGAAGTCGCGGGTCCTGCTCCGGCTGGCGCTGACCAGGACCCGGGACGTGAAGGAAATCCAGCGGTACTTCGACGAGTACTGAGGACCGTTACCGGGGGCCGGCCCAGCCCGGCCCCCGAAGCGCCCGCCCCGGCTTGGCGCCGGTGTGGGCGCCGTCCTTGACCACCTGGACCCCGTTCACGAACACCTGCTCCACGCCCTTGCTCAGCTGGTGGGGCTGCTCCGGCGTCGCCAGGTCGATGATGCCGTGCTCGTCGAAGACCACGATGTCGGCGAACATTCCCGGCCGCAGCAGTCCGCGATCGCCGATCCCCAGCCTGGCGGCGACGGCCGACGTCATCTTCCGGACCGCATCCTCGAGGGTCATCAACCGCTGCTCCCGCACGTACCGCCCCAGGATGCGCGGATAGGTGCCGTAGGCGCGCGGGTGCACCACGCCGGTGGCGCTGTCGGGGTCCTCCCCACCGGCGTCGGTGCCGATCACCACCCAGGGTCGGGGGAGCTGCATCCGGACGTTGTCCTCGGACATGGTGAAGTTGATCTTCGACAGGTCACGCCCCTCGGTCACGATCAGCTCGACGATCGTCTCGGCCCACGGCTTCCTCAGGTCCTTCGCGATGTCGGCCACCCGCCAACCCTCGTACTTCAGCAGGTCCGGGTGCTTGAAGCTGGCGACCATGTAGGCGCCGGGCCCCTCGTACTGGCAGAGGGGGGCCCCTTTCATGTCGGTCATCTCGCGCAGGATCCGCGCCCGCGTCTCGGCGTCCTTCAGGTTCTCCTGGAGCCTGCCGCCTTCGGCCGCCCAGTCGGGGAAGCACTCGCCGAGGTTGTTGCCCGAGAAGGGGTAGGGGTACATCGTGGCGGCGACGTCCTGTCCGGCGGCGCGCGCCGAGTCGATCTTCGCCACCGCGCCGGCGGCCTTGCCCCAGTTGCGGCGGTTTGACGCCTTGAGGTGGTAGATGGTGACCGGCACGTTGCCCTCCCGGCCGATCCGGAAGGCTTCGTCCATCGCCTCGAAGAGCGAGTCGTCCTCCGACCGCATGTGGGTGATGTAGTCGCCATGGAACGGCGCCATGGCCTTCGCCATCTCGATCAGCTCGGTGGTCGAGGCGAGGTTGGCCGGCGGATAGATGAGGGCCGTGGAGATCCCGAAGGCGCCGTCTGCCATGGCGTTGCGCACGAGGGCACGCATCGTGTCGAGGCCGGCCGCGTCGGGCTCGCCGGGCGCCTGCCCCATCACGTAGGCCCGGACGGTGGTGGCGCCGAGGTAACTGCCCGCGTTCACGGCATTGCCGTGGGCCTCCATCGCGTCGAGCCAGGCGCCGAAGCCCCGCGCCCCGCGGAACTTCCCCATCTCGGCCCGCATCGCGGCCCCTTCCGGGTCGTGCTCGTCGAAGAGGGAATCCACGCTGGGGTTGGACGGGGCCGGGGTGGTGGCCTCGCCCAGAATCTCGCTGGTGACGCCCTGGGTCACCTTGCTCAGGACCCGCCCGTCGGCGACCAGGAGCGGGTTCCAGGAGTGCGACTGGATGTCGATGAAGCCGGGGGCGACCACCCGGCCACGGGCATCGATACGAGTGGCCGCCGGAGCGGAGTCGAGGGCGCCCGCCCGGGTGACGGCGGCGATCCGGTCGCCGCGGATGCCCACGTCGCCGTAGTAGAAGGCATTGCCGGTGCCGTCCACGATCTTGCCCCCCGAGATGACCACGTCGTAACCGGCAGGAGGGGGAGTGGGCTGGGCACAGGCGACGGCGACCGCCGCGAGGAAGGCCACCGGGACAGTTCGGCGCATGGAGCTGCTCCTGGAAATGACTGGTGAGGGAGGAAGCTTACTTCACCGGAGCCGGCAGCGGGACCTCCCTCATGGCCGCGATCTCCCGGAGGATGCCAGCCACCGTGGCCTCGACCACCACCCGGCCCTTCTCGCGGGTAGCGAGCGTGGCGTCGCCCCAGACGCCGGACGGCGAATACAACCCCGGGCCGTCGGGCCGCCGGGTCAGCCGCCCGGGCTGGTCCGGGCGGTCGTCCTTGACCGCCTTGCTCATGTCCACCCGCTCCGGCGCGATGTAGAGCATCATCGAGGTCTCGATCTCATCGGCGTGGGTGCCGCGCACCTGCTGACGGATCTGCGCTTCGGCAGTCTTGGCGACCTCCGCCACGTTGGTATAGTGCAGCACGATGCCGAGCGCGGCGAGGGAGTCGGCGGCGGCCTTCAGGGGCCGGATGGTCGAGACCCCCGTATTGAGGACGTAGAACCGCCGCGGGCCGTAGCTGGCCAGGCTCCGGACGATGTCGACCACGACGTCCCGCGCGGTGTTGAACTGCAGGTGGGTCGAGCCCGGGTACTCCACGAAAGATGGGTAGAAGTGATAGTTGATGGTCGGGGCCATGACGACGTCAGCGGCAGCGAGCACCCGGCCGCGATAGTACTCCGCCAGCTGGCGGTCGTTGTCGAGCCGGAGGTGGGGACCGTGCTCCTTGGCCTCCGCGCCCAGCGGAATGACCATGATGGTTTCAGGGCGGAGCAGTTTCTCGGCCTCGACCCAAGTCAGGTCGGCGAGCACGATGCCGCGAGGCGGGGCCGCCTGTGCCAGGCCGCGCGCAGGTAGAGCCAGGACCAGAGACAACATCAGGCAGGGGGTCGGTCGCATCGCGAGTCCAGAGGGGGGAGACGTAATTTATCTTCCTCCTGCCGCCTTGCCGCCCTGCCGCCCACGTCACCAGGCCTGCACCAGGAGGTCTCATGAAGGCCCAGCCGACCCTGACGGTGCTCCTCGCCGCCTTGGCGTCCGTGCAGTGCGCCGGCCCGATCACGGAAGCGCCGGATTTCAGCGCGATCAGCCGAGTGGACTCCGGCAGGGCCATGGCAGTCATGCTCACCGCCTACAGCACCACCCTCCGTGCCGACGGGACCGACTGGACCCGGCTGCGGCTGGCTGTCACCGACAGCCTGTCGAGGGAGATCACCTCGGCCACCGATACGATCCGGATCTTCGTCACCGGCGATGGGACGATTACCTCCGCCGAGGGCAACGCCCTCCCGGTCGCGACCGACACGGCCGGTGCCTACACCCCGGTGGCCCTGGAACGGGGAGTGCTCCACCTCGGGTTCCGGGCGGGCAGCACGCCGGGCCGGGTGAAGGTCGAGGCCCGGTCGGGCACCCTGTTCGCGGGCGGACATGAGATCCACACCATCCCCGCCGACGTGAGGTTGCTGACCCCGACCGGGGCCCAGCTGCCGCCGACAAGCAAGCGGATCCCCCGGATGATCGGGGCGGACATCTCGTGGCTGCCGCAGATCGAGAGTGGCACGGGGCCGTTTGCCCGCGGACCCCGGACTTTCCTCGAGGACGGCCAGCCGGTGGACGCCATCGCCCTGCTGCAGCGTCACGGGTTCAACACCATCCGCCTCCGCGTCTTCGTGAACCCGGAGAACCCGGAGGGGTACGCGCCGGGCACCGGGTTCTGCGGGCTCGACTCGACCTTGAGCATGGCCCGCCGGGTCAAGGCGGCCGGGATGCAGCTGCTCCTGGACTTCCACTACAGCGACTACTGGGCCGACCCCCAGCAGCAGCACAAGCCGCTGGCCTGGGCCCAACTCGACTACCCGGCCCTGCGGGACACCGTGCGAGGCTACACCAGGTCGGTGCTCGAGGCGCTGCGACGGCAGGGGACCCTTCCCGACATGGTCCAGATCGGGAACGAGGTCAACCACGGATTGCTGTGGCCGGAGGGGCACATCGGCAACCTGGACCAGCTGGCCGGCCTGCTCCAGGCCGGAGTCGAGGGGACCGTGGCCGTGGACCCAGCCATCCCGGTGATGATGCACATTGCGTTGGGCGGGCAGAACGACGAGGCGAGATTCTGGCTGGACAACATGATCGCCCGGGGGGTGCAATTCGACCTTATCGGACTCTCCTACTATCCCCGTTGGCATGGAACCCTCGAGGATCTCTCGGCCAACCTGCACGACCTTGTCGCCCGGTACCACAAGCCGGTCAACGTGGTCGAGTATTCCGACTTCAAACGGCCGGTGCACGAGATCGTGTTCGGCCTTCCCGGCGACATGGGCAAGGGAGCGGCGATCTGGGAACCGCTCGGCTGGCGGAGCGGGTTGTTCGACCGGGAGGGAAACGTCACGACTGGGATGAGCGTCTTCGATTCGCTCAGGGCGGAGTTTCTCCGTCCCTGAACCGCGCTGGCCCTGGGGGCAATGTACGCGCCTGGCCCGGGGGTGGCGGTGCGGCTGCCGTCGCCCGAACGGCGGAATCCTCGCGGCTCGCGTTATCACGCGCCCGCAGCTGTTGATTCGATGCCATGACTGTGGACGTTTGGGCTACCGTGGCGGGCGTGAGCCCGACGATCTTCCGCCGAGAGGGGTACCGCTTCTATTTCTTCTCACGGGAAGAAGCCAGGCCCCACGTGCATGTACAGTACGCCAGCGGCGAGGCCAAGTTCTGGATCGAGCCTGCCGTGGCCTTGGCACAGAACTATGGGCTGTCCCCCCGACGTCTGGTTGCCGCACTCCGGCTGGCCAGGGAGCATCAGGATGAAATCCGCATCGCCTGGAAAGCGCACTTCGGGGGTTGAGGTGACCAACGTCACCCCAAATGGCGTGTGGCTCCTCGTAGACAGGAAGGAGCTGTTCGCGGCCTTTCGGGACTTTCCCTGGTTCCGGGACGCCACGATCGACCAGATCCTGCAGGTCAAGCGGCCGAACCCCCGTCACCTCCGGTGGCCGGCGCTCGACGTCGATCTTGCCGTAGAATCGCTGGAGCATCCGAAGCGATATCCGCTGATCAGCAGGATAGCCCCGAAGCGGGCGAAGAGCACCCGCCAAGGTCGCCACTCTCGGTGACCGGTGCGGCAACTCCTGCCGCCGCAAGCCTTTAACCTTCCTTCACACTCCGCCCACGCGGCGCCCGCCGCGTGGTAGATTGGTGCTGTTTACCTGTCCCGTTCCCCGTTTCCCGCCTCACGGTCCCCATGTCCCAACATCCGTTCGAGACCGCCGGCCAGCAGCACGGGCGTCGCAGCTGGGCCGAACCCTGGAAGATCAAGATGGTGGAGCCGCTCCGGGTCACCACCCGGGAAGAGCGGCAGCGGGCCCTCGCCGGGGCGGGGTACAACACCTTCCTGCTCCGGTCGGAGGACGTCTACATCGACCTGCTGACCGACAGCGGCACCAGCGCGATGAGTGACCGCCAGTGGGCGGGGATGATGCTGGGCGACGAGGCTTACGCCGGCAGCGTCAACTTCTACCATCTCGAGGCGGCGGTCCGGGAGCACTACTCGTACAAATGGGTGGTGCCGACCCACCAGGGACGCGGGGCGGAGCACCTGATCAGCAAGGCGGCGATCTCGCCGGGGCAGTTCGTGCCCGGCAACATGTATTTCACCACCACCCGGCTGCACCAGGAACTGGCGGGCGGCACCTTCGTCGATGTGATCATCGACGAGGCGCACGACTCCACCAACCTGCACCCGTTCAAGGGCAACGTCGACCTCGGCAAGCTCGAGAGACTGATCACGAAGGAAGGCGCGGCGAAGGTCGCCTACGTCAGCCTGGCGGCGACGGTGAACATGGCGGGCGGCCAGCCGGTGAGCATGGAGAACGTCAAGGCGGTGAAGGCGCTCTGCGGCAAGTACGGGGTCCGGCTGTTCCTCGACGCGACCCGGGCGGTGGAGAACGCCTTCTTCATCCAGGAGCGGGAGCCAGGGTACGCCGGCAAGCCGGTGAAGGCCATCCTGCACGAGTTCTGCAGCCACACCGACGGCGCCTGGATGAGCGCCAAGAAGGACAGCCTGGTGAACATCGGCGGCTGGCTGGCGGTGAACGACGCCGAGCTGTTCGAGCAGCTGGGGAACATGGCGGTGGTGTACGAGGGGCTCCACACCTACGGCGGGATGGCGGGGCGGGACATGGAGGCGCTGGCGATCGGGATCACCGAGTCGGTGCAGGACGACTACATCCGGGCCCGGATCGGCCAGGTGCGGTACCTGGGGGAGATCCTGACCGAGTGGGGGGTGCCGATCGTGGAGCCGGTGGGCGGACACGCCATCTTCCTGGATGCCCGGCGGTTCTATCCGCACCTGTCGCAGGACCTCTTCCCGGCCCAGACCCTGGCGGCGGAGCTGTACCTCGATGCGGGGGTGCGGAGCATGGAGCGGGGGGTGGTGAGTGCGGGGCGGGACCCGGCGACGGGCGGGCATCGGTACCCGAAGCTGGAGCTGTCTCGGCTGACGATTCCGCGGCGGGTCTACACCCAGGCGCATATGGACGTGGTGGCGGAGTCGGTGAAGGCAGTGTGGGACTCCCGGGAGGCGACCAAGGGTCTCAAGATGGTGTTCGAGCCCAAGTATCTGCGGTTCTTCCAGGCGCGGTTCGAGCCGGCGTAGGGCCGGCGCGGGGCGGAAGGGGCCCCCACGACGGACCCCACCTCAGTGCACTAACTGGGAACAACCGATATCGCGGCTGAGCCCGGAAAGCGGCTGGAACTCACGGGTGATCTGCCGTGGTGCACGATGTAGCGGCCCGGCCCGGACGGGCGTGGTCAGACTGCGATCCTTGCAGCCTGTCGGG
>DASWBQ010000473.1:0-25459 GCA_036390535.1 Gemmatimonadales bacterium
GATAGAACCCGAGCGGCGAGAACACCTTGCTCAGGTAGCCCCCGGTGCCCTTGAGGCCCTCGGCTCCCAGGAACTGCTGGATGACGTACGGATACTCCAGCGTGTGCAGGTCGTGCCGGTGGGTCAGGTTCTGTTTCCCGAATGGCACGATGAACCGGCCCAGCCGAGCCTCGAGCTGCCAGGGCAGCGCGGTCGCGGTGAGGAAGGCCTGTTCGATCGACGCCCCCTCATCATCGCTGAAGCCGAAATAGACGTCACCCCGGAAGTAGGGATCCACAGCCGCCTGCAAGGCCACCTCGATTTCCCGGACCCCGAACCGCTTGCCGCTTTCCTGGGTCGACCCCTTCGGGGAGAGATCGAAGATCAGGTCCCCGACAACGCTCAGGTCCGGCAGCAGCCGGGCATTGGTGGCGCCGGCGGTCCGGGGCGGCGGACGGGTCGTGTCGGCTTGCTGAGCCTGAAGGGCGTCGCCCGCCGCGACGGCCAGACCGGCGGCGATGAAGAGGTTTCCGATGTAACGACGCTGATGCATGGGTCCCTGCCCGTTCCGAAGCCCGGGAGACCGGGCACGATGCCCGTCTCCTCCCAGCCATCAGGACGGCGGGGGCGACCGTGGCAGGCCGGGGCCGGAGGGATGAACCAGCGGGGGATCGGCGCGGCCCTGGTCAGGCTCCCGTACTGACGCACCGGGAGCAGGGGGACGCACGGCCGACGGCTGCAGTGCCTCGGCTCCAGGGATGATCGTCAGCGCCGTGAGGCAGGCGTCCGTGTGGCAGGTGGCCCCGGGCGGTTCCAGATGGACCCCCTGAGGGGAATCCGCCGGGTTCATGTCGTGATAGACGAGGGCGTCGATCGCCGGAATCCCGCCTCCCCCGGCCAGGAAGGCCATGAGGAGGAAGAGACGGAGCAACCGGACGCGGAGCGGCATGACGCAATCTAGGCCCGCCCGAGCGGCGGCGGGAAGGGAGCGGACCGTCGGCGACCGGTCCGCCCGCACTCCTTCCGCTGGTTCGCGGTTCGCGGTTCCCGGTTCGTGTCTCGGTGGCGGTCCCCCTAGATCCCGAGCGTGGCCCTGAAGACCACGTTCCGCCCAGGGTCCGGAGCGTAGAGCTTGTACCGGCTGAGGAAGCCGGTGTACTCAGTGTCGAACAGGTTGCGCACCTGGAGGTCGAACCGGAGATCGGTGCCACCCAGCCCGACCGCGGCGCCGGCACCGATGTGGAAGAGGGTGTACCCCGGAGGAGCGAAGTCCTCCGGATCGAGGCGGGTCTGTTCGCTGTTGGTTTCACCGCCGAGATCGACGTATGGAGCAGAGAGCACCCCGACACCCTTCCCTTCCCACCGCACCCCGTAACTCAACCGGAAGGGCGGCATGAAAGGGAGTGGCTGGTCCAGCACGCTGTTGTGGCCCCGAACGTAGTCAGCCGCCACCCGCATGTGGACCGCATCCACCGGGTGGATTTCGGCCGACGCCTCGAACCCGGTCAGCGTGGCATCGCCCTGGGTGAAGTCGTAGACCTGGTAGCCCGACTCCGCATCGACCAGGCCGGTCGGGTCCGAGTAGATGTAGTCACTGATCCGGTTGTGGAACCCCCCGATCTCCGCCGTCACCCGGCGGGTCTGCACCCGCACCGCCAGGTCGGTGTTGAACGAGGTCTCATTCCTGAGCGCCGGGTTGCCGCGCTCGAACCGCACCGTCCCCTCGTGCACGCCGTTGGAGAAGAGCTCGAAGCTCGAGGGAGCCCGGTAGCCCCGCCCCACGTTCAGCACGACGGCCAGCGGTTCGCGCACCCGGAACAGCGCGCCGAGGTTCCCCGTCAGGGAACTCCAGTCGCGGGTCTGGGCCTCTACGCCGAGGTCCTCATCCGCTTCCACATCGAGGTGGCGGAAGTCGTACCGGGCCCCGAAGGAGAAGCTCCACCGGCCCCTCTCAACCTGCTCGAAGAGGTATGCGCCAACGCCGCTCGAGGTGGAGTTCGGAATCAGGGTCTCCTCGCCAGACTTGTCGAAGGTGTTCCGCAGGACGGAAGCGCCCAGGATACCACTCATGGCACCGAGCAGATGATGCAGGTGCACGTTGCCGGTGAGGGTCTTCGAGAGCAGGCCCAGCCCCACCTCGTCGTCGTCCGCCGCCTCATACTCCCGCCGGTTGTTCCGCTCCCAGCCCGCCATTGCCTCGAGTCGTGAGGTGCCGGACACCGGCAGGTTGAGGGTGGCCTTCACCCGGTCATCGGCAATCCGCTGGAAACCGGTGAAATCCGGCTCCTCCTCGGGGTCCTCGTGGATTTCGACCCGCTCGTTGCGGCCGGCGTATTCCACTGCCAGCGACCCCCACCCTCCGCGCAGCCCCGCGGCCCCGCCACCGCCGTACATCTCGTATCCGCTGTTCGCCATCGTCCCGGTCGGGGTCCGGATGTCGTCGGAACGGAGCCCGTTGAATCCACCCCGGAAGCCGAACGCTCCCGTCGCCCCTTCCAGCTGGACGCCCCCTTCCGGCGCGGAGCGGTTGCTGCCGTACCCGGCACTCAGCCGCCCGTTCACGAAGCCGTTCGTTCCGATGGCGTCCGGCAGCGCCGGGGACACCACGTTGATGACCCCGCCCAGGGCATCCGAGCCGTACAGCACGCTGGCCGGGCCCCGGATCACCTCCACCCGCTCGGCGTCCTCCGTCCCGACGTTCGGGCCATGCTCGTCACCCCACTGCTGGCCATCCACCCGCTGGCCATCGGCGAGTACCAGCACCCGGTTCGACCCCAGCCCCCGGATCAGCGGCTTGCCGATGCCGGCGCCGGTGCTCCAGTTTCGCAGGCCCGGGAGGGCACCCAGGGTTTCTCCCAGCGTGGGGCGCTGGGCGGTGCGCAGCGCGTCTGAATCCACCACGGCCAGCGGCTGTGGGGCGTTCAGGGCCGAGGTGGCACTCGGCGAGGCGGTCACCTGGAGGGCTGGAATCTCGACCGCCGCTGGGGTCAGTGTGACATCGAGAGCAACCTCTCCGTCACTGATGGTCACTCGGCGGATGACCGGCCGGAAGCCCACCAGCGAGAACGACACGTTGTAGAGACCGACCGGCAGGTTCCCGAAGACGTATCGGCCCGCGGCATCAGTGGTGGCGTGGCGGTGCACCTCGACGACTTCGACTCTCGCGTCGGAGAGCGGTTGGCCGGCCGGTCCGGTCACTCGGCCGCGGAGGGTGCCGGCATCGGCCGGCAGGACGGCGAGCGCCGTCAGCAGCACGGGCAGCATCATCTGGATTCCTCATGGATGACTGGGCAGCCTGGGAAAGCACCCCGGGCGCCCCGGTTGCACTGGTTGTGAACGCGGTGTCAGCCGAGGGCGGGGGGAGCCCTGGGGAATCCAGTCGCCGGGGGGCGGACTGTCGAATGAGATGACGGGCACGCCGAGGCGTGGAGGCAAAGCGGCGCCCCGGGGAACCGGGCCGGCGCATCAGCGGGGAGCCGCCCGACCGCGTGGGACAGCCCCAGCTGGCAGTGGTCGGCGTGGGCAGTGCCGCCGGCGGCCTCGAAATGGGGTGTGGAGGCGTGCTGGTCGTTCGCCTGCGCAAGGTGCCAGGCCAGTTCCAGCCCCGCCGTCCCCGACCCGGTCACCAGGAACGCACCGAGCAGGAGTGCCGCGAGGAGGCGGCGAACGGAGTGGCCGGCCGGGACGGACATGGGCCACGAATTTACAGGGGGGCGGGGCTCTTCTCCACCCGACGGTCCGGATCGGGGCGGGACTGCGAGTCGGCCCGCCGCACCGGACCCTCCACCGGCAGGATGAACCAGAAGGTGCTGCCTTTGCCGTAGATCGACTCGGCCCCGACTGTCCCGCCCAACGCCTCAACGAACTTCTTGCTCAGCGCCAGCCCCAGCCCGGTGCCCTGGGCCCGGCGGCTCGAGGAGGGGTCGACCTGACTGAATTCGACGAAGAGCCGCGACATGTCCTCGGGACGGATCCCGATGCCGTCGTCGCTCACCGCGACCCAGACGGCATCCCGCACCTGGATGCCCGGCTTGTCGCTGGCCCGTTCGGCCGGCACCGGGAGGGGCGCCCTGGTCCGGGTCGCCGACAACGAGATATGGCCCTTCTCGGGACTGAACTTCGAGGCGTTGGACAGCAGGTTGAACAGCACCTGCCGCACCCGCTGGCCGTCGGCGAGGATGGTCAGCGGCACATCGTCGGCGCTCACCTCGACGGTCTGCTGCCGAGCGGACCGGAGGCTGGCGGTGTCGGTGACGGCCGCGTGGATTGCCTGCCGGAGGTCGGTCGGCGCCAGCGTGAAGGCCATGCTTCCCGCCTCGATCTTGGAAAGGTCGAGGACGTTGTTGATCAGCCCGAGCAGATGGTTGCCGTTCCGTGACACCGACTCGAGGAACTCCCGGTGCACCGGGTCGACCGAACCAGCCCCGCCGGAGAGGATGAGGTCGGTGAACCCGATGATGGCGTTGAGCGGCGTGCGCAGCTCGTGGGACATGTTTGCGAGGAACTCGCTCTTGAGCCGCGTGGCCCGCACCAGCTCCTCGTTCTTCGCCTGAAGCGCCACCGCGCCGGCCCGGCTGGCTTCCAGCGCCCGGGTCCGGTCGATCCCCACCGCTACCTGGTCCGCCAATGTCTGCAGCAGGTCCAGGTCCGTATCGGTGAACGCCCGGCCGTCGCTGCGGTCCGTCACGGCGATCGTGCCGAGGGCCAGCCCCGAGGAACGGAGCGGCGTCATGATCACCTTGCGGGCCGAGAGGGTCATGCCGGGCGGCACGTGAACCCGCGGGTCCCGCCCCGCGTCCTCGACGATGGCGCCCTGGTCGTGGGCGATCACCCACCCCGCGAGCGAGCGGTCGCCAGGGACGAGTGTCCCGACCTGGCGGGCGAAGGGCCCGGTGCCGGCCACCAGCTTGAAGAACCGGCCCTCCTCGGCCACCAGCAGCACCGCCGACCCCTCCGAGTCGAAGAGGTCGGCCGCGACCCGGCCGACTACCTCGAACAGTTCTTCGAACGTGTCCACCTGGAGGAGTTCGCCGGCCATCTGCCGCAGCAGGACCAGTTCCCGGTTGCGAGCCCCGGCGGAGTCCACGACATCCCGAAGCCGCTGGCGATGCTCGCGCGCCATGTTCTGGCCCCGGAAGAAGGCCAGGACGGCGAACAGCATCGCCAGCCCTGCCAGGCCCGCGCCGAGCGGTTCGCCGAGATACGCCAGCCAGACCCCCATCCACCCCACCAGGATCGCGAGCCAGGTGAGGTAGGCTGGATGATCGAACCGGAGCCACCGCGGCTGTGGCCCGGGGCGTCCGAGGCTCACTCGGTATCCTCCAGCACCTGATGAAAGACGGTCTCACCGGTAACGAGCATCCGGCGGATGTAGGGCCGGCAGAGGCCGCACTCGTCTCCACACCCGGTCTCCCGGATCACCTCCGTGAGACCCCACGCTGCGGTACGGGCCTGAGTGAGCAGTTCCGTGAACGGGAACCGCAGGCACACGCACCGGTCGATGTGGATGGCCGCGCGATACATCAGGCGGGGTTGGCCGGACGGAGGTCGATCTCGCTCATCAGGGCTCGCTCCGGCAGGCGAAGCGTGTCGAGCACCACCTCGGCGACGTCCTCCGGAAGCAGCACGCCGCTCCTGCTGATCTTCGGCACCGTCCGGCCGCTGCCGAATCCGGTCTCGACGCTCCCGGGGCAGATGGCCACCACCCGAACGCCATCCTTGCGGACTTCGAGCATCAGCGACTTGCTGAACCCGAGCACCGCGTGCTTGGACGCCGCGTAGGCCGTCCCGCCCAGGACCGCGTTCTTCCCCGCCAGGCTGGCGATGTTCACGATGGCGCCGCGGCCCCGGGCCCGCATGGCCGGCAGCACCTCCCGGGTGACCAGGAAGAGGCTCCGGAGATTCGTCGCCATGGTCCGGTCCCACTCGGCGAGCGACAACTCCGAGAACGGCTTGAGAAAACCGACCCCGGCGTTGTTGACCAGCACGTCCACCGGCCCCAGATCGCCGGTAACATGGGCGACCATGGCCTGGACGTCGGCCTCGACGCCGACATCGGCGGTCTGGCCGGAAGCCGTGATCCCCTCGGCGCGAAGCGCCTCCAGCAGCTGGGCGAGGCGGCCGGCCGTCCGGGAACAAACTCCGACCCGGTAGCCGGCACGGCCGAGGGTGAAGGCGATCGCGCGACCGATACCTTCGGTCGCACCAGTGATCAGAGCGGTCTGTGGCATCGTGCCGGAAGTTAACGCCCCCCTGCCCGGGGGGAGGCGAACCCGGCGGCTAGGATGCCGACGTCAGACGAGCCAGGTGGGCGGTGGCTCCCAGGGATTCGAACAGCCGCCGTGCCTCCTCCCGCATCGCTCCGGCCTCGTCTTCCTGTCCACTCTCGCGAAGGGCTTTGGCCAGGATTCCGGCGCTCTCGGCCTGAAGCAGAGCGGCACCCAGGGCCCTCGCTTCATCCCGCGCGGCAACAGCGAGTTGCCGGGCACGCTCACCGTCTCCGCCGTGCAGGGCCAGGAGGGCCCGAATCCGGAGGATCTCGGCCCGGCCGGGACGGTCGCCAGCCTCGACCGCCAGCGCGTCGGCCCGGTCCAGCGCCTCCGCAGACAGCGCGGCGTCACCCCGCGCCAGGGCCACCTCGGCCCGTCCGGTCAACACCAGCCCCAGCAGCCCGGACTCCATGGTGAGTCCGGCATGCCTTACGGCATGGTTGGCGGCGCCTTCGGCTTCGTCCAGCCGGCCGGCCTCCCGGTACACCAGGGCGATGTTGTGCCAGGTCTCAGCCGAGCCCCGGCGATCCCCCAGCCGCTGGTAGGTCAGCAGCGCCTCCCGGTACAGGGCCAGCGCAGCATCCACTTCACCCCGGAGGTGCGTCACCGAGGCCAGGTTGTTGAGCGCACGGGCGCCCAGAAGATGGTCCCCGAGCGACCGGGCGATTTCCAGGGCGCCCGCGAAGCGATCCGCGGCCAGGGCCGTGTCTCCCCGTTCGAACGCGATCGCCCCGAGCAGATTGAGCGCTCGCATTCGCCCGTCATCGTCCACCCGCAGCCGGAATCCGCCGAGCGCCTCATGGGCGAGGCGGTCGGCTTGGTCCAGTGCGCCCTGACGAGTCGCGCTGGTCGCGGTGCGGAGGACGGCGTCGGGCGAGGTCATGGACTTAGTAGGCGATCGCGTAGCGGCTGAAGGACACCAGCTTTGCTTCGATTTCCTCCAGATCCTCGAACTTCACCGAGCCAAGCTTGACGAACGGGCTGCCGGCCTTCTCCTGGCGCCAGATCGCCAGGAGCTGCTCGGTGCGCTCGTCGTCGACGTCGACGTCACCGTCGTCGTCGAAGTCGTCGTCCGCCTCCCCATAGTCCAGCTTCAGCTCGGCGGGCTTGTCGGACCGGAACCTGAGCCCCGCCGGCTGGAGTTCGACCAGAACCCGGGGGGGATCCACGACCGTCATGGTGATGAGCACGGAGTCGCCTGCCCCAAAGGACGTCCCATCCGGGCGGGCCAGCAGGCTGCCTGAATCGATCTTCAGCCGGGCGAACTCCTCTCCCCGTTTGCCCTCGGCATCGAGCAAGTAGATCCGTCCCTCGCGCGACTGGTTGACCCGGGCCCAGAACGAGACGGAAGTCGCCTCGAATGGGGCGTGGTTTGCCGGCAGCCGGAGGATGTTGAGCTCCGCCGGAGGTTTCTCCGTGGGGCCGAGGGAGTCGTCGGCGCACGATCCGGCGCCGAGGATGACGGCGGCCGCCAGGAGACGGAATGCGAGGGAAGAAGAGGGCATGGCGTCACTCATCGGTCGAGGTTCCATCCAGGATGCGCTGCAGGCGGGGCCTGGAGATGCCCAGGCGCCGCGCCGTGTCGCTCTTGTTGCCACCGGTCTGTTCCAGCATGGCCAGCACGGCGGCGCGAATGATCGTGTCCAGCGGGGCGGGAAACGGCAGCCCGCCTGTGATCGGGCCTGCTGGGGCCGAGAACAGGTCGCTCAGCTCAAGCACCCCGGGCGGCGAGAGTACCAGGGCACGTTCGATCGCATTCCGCAGTTCGCGGATGTTGCCGGGCCATGTGTGGGCCCGGAGGGCGGCCCGGAGGTCAGGAGTGAGGGCGGGCACCGGCAGGCCGTAGGCGGTGGCGAGCTGCACGGCGAACGTCTGGGCGAGCAGTTCCACGTCGGCCCCGCGTTCGCGGAGGGGCGGCAGCACCAGGGACACCACGTGGAGGCGATAGTAGAGATCTTCCCGGAACTCGCCCCGCCGGGCCGCGGCCGCCAAGTCGACGTGGGTGGCGCTGACCACCCGAACGTCTACCGCCCGCGTCTCCCGCCCCCCTACCCGCCGGATCTCGCGGCTCTCCAGCGCGCGGAGCAGCTTGGGCTGGAGGTCGCTGGGCAGGTTGCCGACCTCATCCAGGAAGATCGTCCCCCCCTCCGCCAGTTCGAACAGCCCCGGCTTCATCGCGATGGCACCCGTGAACGCTCCCTTCTCATGACCGAAGAGCTCGCTCTCGAGCAGGTTGGCGGGAATCGCCGCGCAGTTGATCTCCACGAACGGGGCGGCGGCCCGCGGGCTGTGGTAGTGAATGGCGCGGGCCAGGAGCTCCTTGCCGGTGCCCGTCTCGCCGCCGATCAGGACCGTGACGTCGCGGTGGGCCGCGATCCGCCGGGCCTGGTCGACGACCTGCAACAGCTTCGGGCTTCGCCCGACCAGGGCATCGAACCCGGCGGCCCGTCGCTCGGCTGCGGCGAACGCCTCCGCCTGGTGGGTGGCATCCGTTTCACGGAGCATCCGCTCCAGGGTCCGACGGAGGAGGTCCAGGTCCCCCGGCAGCGCGAAGTAGTCCGCCGCGCCCTGGCGGATGGCCGCGGCAGCCACCCGGTGATCCTCCGCCGAGCCGATTACCAGCCGCGGGACACCGGCGGGCATCTGGGCCAACTGCGCTATCCCGCTGGCTTCGTCACCGCCAGCGAGCACCAGCAGCGCGGCAGTGCCGGCCGGAGGTGCGCCCGCGCCGGCCTCACTCTGCAGGAAGCCGGCGCCCAGCACCTCGACCATCTCGGCGATCGTCGTCTGGAAACTGTCGCTGATCCGGACCGCCACCACCCACCGCTGACGCTCGGTCAAGACGTCATCCTCAGTCGTCGTTCTCGAAGGCCTCGAACGACCGTTTGATGTTCTCGCTCACGACGCTCTCGGCGGACTGTCCCTTGTTGGCCGTCGCCGGGTTGATGAAGGCGGTCCCGCCACTGTTGAGGAACCAGCTCCGGAGGTCGACGCGAAGCGTGAGCTCGGTACTGCCCGCGGCTTCGATCCGGAGTGGCGGCACCAGATCCAGCTCCTGCTCCACGCCGAGTTCCGAAAGGAAGACGAATGGCGTGCCGTTCCAGGTTCCCTCGGCCCGGATGCTCACCCGCCGAAAGTCGGGATGCTGGGCCAGAAATATGGCGTCCTCGCCACCATCCTCTGGCTTGTGGATTTCGAACTCGAGTTCCCGGTAGGTCCCGGTGTCCGCCTCGACCGTCAGCACCTGGCTGACGCTCCCGTTCAGCGGCAGCTCCAGGAGGATCGGGCCAAACTCGATCTCCTCACAATCGTCATCCGACTCGCCTTCCGCATCGTCCAGGCAGGTCGAGGAGTCTTCGGCGCGCTTCAGCTCGATTTCCTTCACCACCAGTTGCACCCTCGAGAGAACCAGGGTCGTCCCGCCCAACGTGTAGGTTTCTGAGAGGGCGGGGCCGCCCGCCGGGACGGGCAGGGTGGACAGATTCAGTCGGATTCGGCCCGTCCCGGCGGTGTCCGGGCCGGTTCCATCAGAACAGGCGGCCAGGGCCATCATCCCGAGTGCCAGGGTGATCACACGCATTGGCAGGTATCTCCTTATAGAGGTTCTCACCCTGATAAAGCAGACGCGATGCCGGACGATTCAGAGATCGGTAACTATTTGTGAAAAAATCACTTAGACGATATTTCCTGGCCATGACCCAGTGGTGTCACCGCAACGAAACGATCGCCAGTGGAACGTTTCGATGCAACTGGATGGCCTTGGGGGTCGCGACCGGGGTCCTCTTCGTCGGTGGCTGCCAGCCCCGGCCGGAGTGTCGGGAGTGCGGCGTGATCACCATCGCCGCGATCAGCGAACCGCAGTCGCTGGTTCCGCCGTTGATCTGGGAATCGGTCGGGCGGGACATCGCGGAGCAGATCTATGAACGGCTGGCCGTGCTCCCGGGCGGCGCTGCCCCCATGGACGAAGCCGCGTATCAGGCCGCGCTGGCAACCCGGTGGGAGCGCCTCGACAGTCTCAGGTGGCGATTCACGCTGCGGGCGGACGCGCGTTGGCAGGATGGCATCCCAGTCACGGCGCAGGACGTGGTTTTCTCCTTCGGCGCCTTTCAGGACAACATCCTCGATGCCCCGGCGCGGCCGAGCCTTCACGGGATGACGGTGACCGCCGGGTCCGATTCGACCGTCGAGGTTCGGTTTCCCCGGGCATATGCCGAGCAACTCTACGACGCCACCTGGCATGTCCGGATCTTCCCGCGCCACATCTGGGAAGACACGCCCCGTGAGGCCTGGGCCGCAGACACGGCAATCGCACACCTGATCGGCTCCGGGCCCTACCGCCTGGTCAGGTGGGATCGCGGCCAGTCTCTGACACTCGAACGCACCGACACCGGTGGCTCGGGGCCTTCCCGGGTAGTGTGGCGGTTCTCAGGCGCCCCGGACGCGGCGGCGAACCTGGTCCTGTCGGGCGGAGCTGACGTGCTGGAAACGGTACCGGACCCGGCCCGCATGCCGGAGTTCAGCGAAGACTCCTCGCTCACCCTCGTCCCCTATCCCTCCGCGGTATACGGGTTCCTCGGTTTCAACCTCGCCACGGCGGGCCCCCTCCGTGACCCCCGGGTGAGAAGAGCGTTGGCCATGGCAATCGACCGCCCGGCTCTGGCGGAGGCGGTCTTCGGCCCTGGCACCCGCGTTCCTGCCGGCCCGATGTCGGCCATGCTGTGGCTCTGGCGCGAGGACTCGGCCGCGGCAGACCCTTCCGCGGCGGCTACCGCCCTTGATGCTGCCGGGTATCGACTCGACCGGATGGGCAGTCGCCACCTCGCGTTCGACATCCTGGTCCCGGCCACGAGCACTACTCGCCGCAATCTGGCCATTGCCCTCCAGGAACGGTGGCGAAGACTGGGAGTGGAGGTCGGAGTGACCGCCGTGGACTTCCCCGTGTTCCAGGAACGGCTCGCCAAAGGGCAGTTCGCGGTGTTCATTGGCGCCTGGCTCGACGAGCCCAGCCCGCGGAACCTCGCTGATCAGTGGAGTCGATCCGGGTGGGGCGCTCAGAACTATGGTCACTACCACAACCCCGCCTTCGAGCACGCCCTGCAGCGGACAGTGGATGCCGTGGACACGGCGGCCGCCCGTCTGGCCTGGGATGAGGCGCTGGGCATCCTGGCCGAGGACCAGCCCGCCATCTTCCTCTACACCCTCGTCAACACGGCGGTGGTGTCAAACCGGGTAAGCGGCGTGGTTCCCGACGCCTACAGCTGGGCCAGAGGCCTGGTGACTTGGGAGGTTGCAGGCAGGAAGTGAAAAGTGAAAAGTGAGGGGTGAAACGGCCCGACCTGCCAGCCGACGACCTGCGACTGTCGATTCACGACTGTCGACTCACGACTCACGACTCACCACTTTCACGAACGTGACCTGGTCGTCCCCGGGCGCGTAGTAGTCCGGGATGGTGGCCACGGCCTGGTAGCCTCGGCGCTCGTAGAACGCCCGCGTGGCGGCGTAATCGGTCCGGCCGGCGGTCTCGACGCAGATCAGCCGGGCCCGGCCGGCCACCCGCCGCTCCATCTCGTTGACCATCAGGCTGCCGGCGCCCAGCCCGTGGCAGGCTGGATCCACCACGATCCAGTAGAGATCGAAGGTCCCCAGCGTACACGGCACCGGGCCCCAGCTCGCCCACCCGACCAGGACGCCATCCTGCTCGACCCCGACCCCCTCGTAGGTGTCGTTGGCGGCTGCGGTGGCGTCGAAGACCTCCAGGGCCACCGGGATCTCGTCGTCACGGAACAGCCCCACGCCCCGGGTCATCTGTGCGACCCGGGTGCGGTCGGAGGAGCGAAGGGGACGGAGGGAGAGCGGTCCTGGCCGCGGGGTCACGCCGAGGCCCGCTGCCGCGCCACTGGCTCGGGCCGGGCGCTCGGGGCGCGCAATAGCGCTTCTTTGACGACCCTGACCACCAGCCGGTCGTAGTCCCAGCCGCGGGCCCGCCCCATCCGGGCGAACCCGGCGTCGCTGGACAGATCGGGGTTGGGATTCACTTCGAGCACCCAGGGACGACCATCCTCGGTGACCCGGATGTCCACCCGGCCATAGCCTTCGCCGCCGAGCACCTGCCAGGCCTGCCGCGCCACGTCGAGGATGGCGGTCGCGAGCGGCTGGTCCACCGGTGCCGGGCAGAGCGGCTCGGTTCCGAGATACTCGGGGCTGTGCTCCGCCCACTTGGCGGCATAACTGACGATCGGCCAGGCGTCGGCCGGCATCTTCTCGAACGAGATCTCGGACAGCGGCATCGCCTCCGCGCCCAGGAACCCGACGTTGAACTCCCGGCCCGCCACGTACTCCTGCACCAGCAGCTCGCTGAAGTGCCTCCCCATGGTGGCCAGGCGCGCCTGGAGCGCCTGGGGTCCCTGGCACACCGCCCCGCCATCGATTCCCACGCTGGCGTCCTCGCCTGACGGCTTGACGATGACCGGGTAGCGGAGCCCTTCGGGGAGGCGGTTCCGGCGAGCCAGGGCAAACGGCGGCACTGGGACCCCCGAGCGCTCCAGCAGGGTGTTCGCCACGTGCTTGCGGTGACAGAGCGTCACCGCGGAGGCGCGGCAGCCGGTGAACGGCACCCCGGTGAGCTCGAGCGCCCCGAGGACCCAATCCTCGTACCGCGCGTGGCCGTTGATGCCTTCACAGAGGTTGAAGACCAGGTCGAACTTCTGGAGCCGGGAGGGCCACCTGAGGTCGTGCAGGTACACCGGCACCAGGGTGACCACATGGCCGGCGCGCCGCAGGCTCCGTCGGACTTCGTGGACGTTGGCGAGGACCGCGGCGACGTCCGCCTCGCTCCACTCGTCGCTTCCCCCGTCGTAGAGGATCGCGACTTTCACCGGGTCACGCCGCCGCCGCCTTGAGGAGCCGCCGCCCGCTGATCCGCCGCCAGGCGATGTCGGCCACCGTCTGGATCAGCTGTTCGTATCCCATCCCGGCCGCCCGGGCGGCCATCGGGAGACACGAGTTGTCCCGCGGGTCCGGCAGGATCCCCGGCAGCGGGTTCAGTTCGACCACGTTGGGCTGGCCTTCGGCCGTGCACCGGATGTCGATCCGGCACCAGTCCCGGCAGCCGAGCGCATGGTAGGCGCGGAGCGCCACCGACCGGATCTCGGCAGCGAAGTCCTCGGGAATCCGGGCCGGGCACTCGTAGATCTCGAGGGGGTTCTCCAGGGTGTCCCACAGCCACTTGGCTTCGTAGCCGTAGATCGGCGGGGCGCCCTCGGGCAGGCAGTCGAACCGCATGCCCACGATCGGCAGGCAGCGGGCATCGTTGCCGTTGCCCAGGATCGCGACCGTGAACTCCGGGCCAGCCAGGTACTGCTCCACCAGGACCGGCTGCCGGTAGGCCTTCAGCAGGTCGCCCACCAGCGCCGAAAGCTCCGCCGGGGAATGACAGAGGTTCCGGGTGGTGATCCCCTTGCCGGATCCTTCGAGGGCCGGCTTGGCGAAGAGGGGGTAGGAGAGACGGAGGCGGCGCGCCTCGGACTTGCTCTCCACCACGGCGAACGGCGCCGTCGGGACCCCGTAGTAGCTCAGGATTTCCTTGGTCCGCCCCTTGTGGAGCGTCAGCGAGCAGGTGAGGGGGTCCGAGGCGTGGTAGGGCACCCCGAAGTACTCGCAGATCGCCGGGACATGGGCTTCGCGGTTCGACCCGTAGAGTCCCTCGGCGATGTTGAACACGAAATCGGGGCGGGCTTCCCGAAGCCGGTCGGGGAAGGAAGCGTCGGCCTCCAGTCGCACCACCTCCCCGATGGTGGAGAGGGCCCGCTCGACTGCGTCGATCGTCTCGGGCTCGTCCCACTCCGCGTAGAGGTCCGGCTGGTCGAGCTCGGGATGGAGGGCTCGGCGCGCGTGGCGGGGGTTGTGGGTGACAGCGGCTCTGGTGGCGATCTCGGCGGAGACCGCGAGTGACGGCTTCAGATTGAAGGCGAGGCCTATTCTGACGGGCAAACGTTCCTCTTCACGTTCCGGACAGAATAAGCTAAGAAAACTTGCGGTGAACTACAATAGAGAAAGGGCGGGAAAAAGCGGGAGAGAGCGGGAGAGAGCGGGACGATAGATCGCGTCCGAGCGCTTCCGAGGAGACCCCGGCCTCCCGCTTTCTCCCGTCCTCTCCCGCTCTATGCCGCCTACTTGAGCATCAGCATCTCGCGGTAGGTCGGCAGCGGCCAGAGGTCTGCCGCCACCTGCGTCTCGAGCTGGTCCGCCAGCGCCCGCACCTCCGCCATGGCGGGGCGGACCCTGGTCTTGATGATCCGGGCGTGGGCCATCGGGTCGTCGTCGTGGAGCGCCGTGGCCTTCTCCAGGACGGCAAGGGCCTTCCGGAATTTCGCGACCACCCCGGCGAACTCCTGCAGGGCCTCCCTCCCGTCGGCGGACTTCACCCCCGCGTCCTCGGTCGCCTCGACGGTGTCGGCCAGCAGCTGCTGGAACCGGACCGCCGCCGGCAGCACCATCGTCCGCCCCATCGCGACCATCGTATCGGCCTCGATCGCCAGCTGCTTCACGAACTTCTCGATCGCGATGTGGGCCCGCGACTCGAGCTCCACCTTGGACAGGACCCCGTACTTCCGGAACAGGTCGACGTTCCGCTTCTCGGTCAGCACCGGGAAGGCCGCGACCGAGTCCGGGTAGATGGGCAGGCCGCGCCTGGCGGCCTCCTTGTGCCACTCGGCCGAGTAGCCGTCCCCGTCGAACAGCACCCGCTTGTGGTCCTTGATGGTCCGCTGGAGCAGGGCCAGGGCAGCTGCCTGCAGCTTGGCCGGGCTCCCGTTCCTGCCCACCGCCTTCTCGAGCTCGGTGGCGTAGTGGTCGAGCGACTCCGCCACGATGGTGTTGAGCACGGTGTTGGGCCAGGCGATACTCTGCGACGAGCCCACCGCCCGGAACTCGAACTTGTTCCCGGTGAAGGCGAACGGCGACGTCCGGTTCCGGTCGCCCGAGTGCCGCGGAATCTCCGGCAGGCCGCGGGCCCCCAGGTCGAGCGTCCCACCCTTGAGGGTCCGCTTGGGGAGCCCCTTCGCCACCTGCTCCAGGATGTCCGTCAGCATGTCGCCCAGGAAGATCGAGATGATCGCCGGCGGCGCCTCGTTGGCCCCCAGCCGGTGGTCGTTCCCCGCCGAGGCGATGCAGGCCCGGAGCAGGCCGGCGTTGAGGTCCACGGCCCGGATCACGGCGCAGAGGAACACCAGGAACTGCATGTTGGTGTGGGTCTCGTCCTGCGGGTCGAGGAGGTTCACCCCGGTGTTGGTCGCCAGTGACCAGTTGTTGTGCTTGCCCGACCCGTTCACGCCCGCGAAGGGCTTCTCGTGCAGGAGGGCCTGGAGGCCGTGCCGGTGGGCCACCCGGCGCAGGGTCTCCATCAGCAGCATCTGGTGGTCGGAGGCGATATGGCTGGTCTCGAACAGCGGGGCGATCTCGAACTGGCCCGGGGCGACCTCGTTGTGCCGGGTCTTCACCGGCACCCCCAGCCGCCAGAGTTCCTCCTCGGCCTCGGCCATGAAGGCCAGCACCCGGGCGTGAATGGCCCCGAAGTAGTGGTCCTCGAGCTGCTGCCCCTTGGGCGGCCGGGCCCCGAACAGGGTCCGCTCGGTGGTCATCAGGTCGGGCCGCTTGAAGTAGTACTCCCGGTCGATCAGGAAGTACTCCTGCTCGGGGCCCACGGTGGTGGTCACGCGCTCCACCCCGGCATCGGTCCCGAAGACCTTGAGGATCCGGATCGCCTGGCGCGAGATCGCCTCCATCGAGCGAAGCAGCGGGATCTTGGTGTCGAGCGCCTCCCCGGTCCACGACACGAACGCCGTCGGGATGCAGAGCGTCACCGACTTCCCGCCCCGCACCAGGAAGGCCGGGCTCGACGGATCCCAGGCGGTGTAGCCGCGGGCCTCGAAGGTGGCCCGGAGCCCCCCGGACGGGAAGCTCGAGGCGTCGGGCTCACCCTGGACCAGCTCGGCGCCGGAGAAGTTGTAGATGACGCCGCCCTGCCCGTCCGGGGACACCAGCGAGTCGTGCTTCTCGGCGGTCGAGCCGGTCAGCGGCTGGAACCAGTGGGTGAAGTGGGTGGCGCCGTTCTCGATCGCCCAGTCCTTCATCGTGGCGGCCACCACGTCGGCCACCTGGGGGTCGAGCGGCTCGCCGTGGTCGATGGTGCGGACCAGGCTCTTGTACACCTCCTTGGGGAGGCGCTGCCGCATGGTGCGGCGGGTGAAGACGTCGGCGGCGAAGATCTCGTCGATGCGCTGCATGGAAGGCTCCGGAGCGGGTGGGGGCGGTGGCCGGGGCCAAGTCTAGCGTCGGCGCGCCCGCCGTGCCACTTTTACCCCTAGTCGAACTAGGGAACAATGCCCCTGCTCCCTATTCCCTGCTCCCTGCTCCCTGTTCCCTGTTCCCTGTCTCCATGCATCTCCATCCCGGCGGCCTCGAACTCCTCATCCTCCGCGGCCTCCGCTGGGAGCCGACCCACGGCACCGGCATCGGCACCTGGATCCGGCTGGTCACCAACGACGCCTTCCGGGTCGAGGAGGGGTCCCTCTACCCCGCCCTCCAGCGGCTGGAACAGCGGGGCTGGATCGACTCGGAATGGGGGACCTCCGACCATGGCCGCCGGGCCCGGTTCTACAGCCTCACCCCCCTGGGCCGGCAGAAACTCACCGGGCTGGTCGAGGAGTGGGAGCGCTATGTCGCCGCCATCGACCGGGCCATCCGGTACGGCAACCCCAAGGGTCTCTGGGCGAGGCGCGCTCCACCATGAGATGTTCCAGCCCATGACACCCGCCATCCACGCCCTGCCCCAGGTCGGCGAGCCGCCGGCCGGACCCCCGCTCTGGCTGCCCCTCGCCTTTCTGGCCCAGGCCGCGTTGTGGCTCTGGCTCGGGGCCATCGCGATGACCGTCGTCGCCTCGGACCTCGCCCTCGGCCTGACCGCGATGCCCCGGACCTTCGCGGCGACCCACCTCTTCACCCTCGGCGTGCTCGGGGCAGCCACCCTCGGCGCCCTGCACCAGTTCGTCCCGGTGGTGACCGGGGTGGGGCTGCGTCATCCTCGCGCCGCCGTCTGGGCCTTCTGGGCGCACGGCCTCGGAGTGGCGACCCTGGTCGCCGCCATGTGGTGGTGGTCCCCGCGTGGGCAGCTGGCCGGCTGGACCCTGCTCTTCCTGGCAGTCGGCCTCGGATCGTGGAACATCCTCCCGGCCCGGCGGCGGGCCCGGCAGAACGGCTACGTCGCCGGCTTCGTCTCCCTGGCGCACTCCGCGCTGGGACTGGGGATGCTCGTCGCCCTGGTGCGGATCGGGGACGGCCTCGGGTGGTGGACCACCTGGCGCGAGGGCCAGCTCCTCGCCCACTTCCACCTCGGCTGGATCGGCTACGGTACCCTGACGGTCGCCGGCATCGGCAGCAAGATGCTGCCGGCCTTCCTGGGTCTGGCGGAGCACGCCGACAGCGGGGCCGCGCCGCCGGTCTACCGACGCCTCGGGTGGCTGCTGTCGATCGGCCTGCTCGCCCTTTCCGTCGGCGCCCCCTTCCGGATGGCGTGGCTCACCTGGTCCGGCGCGGTGCTCCTCGCGGCAGGGGTGGCGACGCACCTTGCCGTATTGACGGGGTACTTTCTCCGCCGGAAGCCAGGGCCCCTCGATCCGTCACTTGCCGCGATCGGGGGGGCCGTGGGCTGCTATGCGGGGGCGTGGCTGCTCGGCGTGGGCATCGCGCTCGTCCGGCCGGCGCCGCCCCGGCTCTGGACCGCGTATGGCCTTGTGGCCATCGCCGGGTGGCTTACCCTCATCATCGTCGGGGTCATGCACCGCATCGGCCCCCGGCTGATGACGGCATTCCTGGCACGCCGGGGTGGTGGGCTCACCCTGGCCCAGCGCGGCGGGCAGGTGCTCGACCGGCGCCTCGCCTGGGGTGCGGTCGTCGGCCTGACCGGCGGCCTGGTCGCGGAGACCGCCGGGGTCCTGGCCGGCGCCGGCGCTGTGGTACGGGTGGGGAGTGTCCTCTACCTGATCGGCGCCAGCCTGATGGCGGCACAGACCGTCAGGCTCGTGAAACGGGCAACCCTCGGTCCCTCCGCCTCTCCGCCCCTCCGCCCTACATCAGGGCCTTGGCCACCGCGCCGAGCAGCTCCTTGAGGGGGATCTCGAGGGCCAGAACCAAAGCCGGAACGCCTCCCACTCCTCATGGACGGCCGCCTGGTGCGGCATCTCAGGTCTCCCTGGCGCGCAACCGCCGGTAGGTGCGGAACGTGAACGGGTAGGCGTGGCGATCGTCCGCCGGGTGCGGGGTCTCTTCCTCGAGGACCCAGCCGTCAGTCGCCTCGAAGGCCGGGAACCAGGTGTCTCCGTCAACCTCCGCCTGAATCACGGTCAGGTAGATCCGGTCCGCGAACGGCAGCGCCTGCCGGTAGATCTCGCCGCCGCCGATCACGAACACTTCCTGCTCGGTGGCGCCGAGCGCCAGCGCCTCCTCGAGCGACGGTACCACCGTCGCGCCGGCCGGCCGGAACGCCGGGTTCCGGCTGATCACCACGTTGCGTCGGTTGGAGAGGGGGTGCCGGATCTCGTCGAAGGTCTTCCGGCCCATGATCACGGTGTGGTCCAGCGTGAGGCGCTTGAAGTGCCTGAGGTCGTCCGGCAACCGCCACGGCAGGCCGCCGGCCCGGCCGATCACCCGATTCTCCGCCATCGCCGCCACGAGCGAGACGATCGGACGGACCGAAAGCGAGGGATCCCGCCCGTTCGCCCGTCCGCCCGTCCGTCCGTCCAAGGTCACACTGCCACCGGCGCCGCGATGTGCGGGTGCGGATCGTACCCGGACAGCTGGAAGTCCTCGTACCGGAAGTCCTCCAGACGGGCCGCCGCCCGGTTCAGCGTCATCGTCGGCAGCCGCCGCGGCTCGCGGGAGAGCTGCAGCCGCGCCTGATCGAGGTGGTTGACGTAGAGGTGCGCGTCGCCGAAGGTGTGAATGAACTCCCCCGGGCGGAGTCCCGTGACCTGGGCGACCATCAGGGTGAGCAATGCATAACTGGCGATGTTGAAGGGCACCCCCAGAAAGACGTCGGCGCTCCGCTGGTACAGCTGGCAGGAGAGCTTCCCCTCCCCGACGTAGAACTGGAACAGGACGTGACAGGGCGCCAGCGCCATCCGGGGCACGTCGGCCACATTCCAGGCGCTGACCATCAGCCGCCGGGAGTCCGGTGTCGTCCGGATGCCCTCGACCACCTGGGCGATCTGATCGATGTGCTGCCCGTCCGGCGCTGGCCAGGAGCGCCACTGGTGGCCGTAGACCGGGCCGAGGTCGCCATTCGCGTCGGCCCATTCGTCCCAGATCTTCACCCCGGCTGCCTGGAGGGAGCGGACGTTGGTTTCGCCCCGCAGGAACCAGAGCAGCTCGTGAATGATCGACTTGAGGTGCAGCCTCTTGGTGGTGACCAGCGGGAAGCCGGCCGCCAGGTCGAAGCGCATCTGGTGTCCGAAGATGCTCAGTGTCCCGGTACCGGTCCGATCGGTTTTCCGGGCCCCGGTGTCCAGAATCCGCTGCACCAGGTCGAGGTAGGGCCGCATCAGGGCTGCCTGATGGAGGATGCCGCTGGTCCAGGCGCCGCCAGGGCGACCCGGTCCCGGTCCCACGCCCCGGCCCGTTCCATGTCCCGCAGGCCGGCCTCGATGTCCGCGGGAAGCCCCGGCTGCGCCGCGGCCTTGAACGTGAGCCGGGCATCGGCCGCTGGGAGGATCACCCCGGGATTCATCATCCCCTCCGGGTCGAACGCCTGCTTCACGGCCGTGAACAGGCCGACGATCTCCCGCCCGTAGACTCGCGGAAGCAGGCCGGCCCGCAGGCGGCCGGCCCCATGTTCGCCGGCCGGCGTGCCCCCGAGGGCGATCTGGGCGCAGCTGGCGTCGTCGAACACGGCCCGGACCTGCGCTTCCCAGCCGGGTTGCCGAATGTCCACCAGCAGGTTGGCGTGGACGTTGGCGTCGCCGGCATGCCCGAACAGCACCACCTGCACGCCATGCCGGGCGGCGATGGCGCGGAGCGCGCCGAGATACTCGGCCAGCCGGGCCGGTGGAACGCAACCGTCCTCGATCACCTGCATCGAGCGGAGTCCCTCGCCGAGCCGCGCCAGCAGCGGGCTGGCGGCGTGCCGGATTTCCCAGAGGTTGTCGAGTTCGTGGGCGTCGATCGCCACCCGCAGGTCGAGCGCCAGCGGCTCCAGCCGGCTGGCCCATTCGGCGGCGGCGTCCTGCACTTCAGCCGCGCTGCCCTCGAACTCGATCAGCAGCATGGCGCTGGCCTGCCGGGCGACCTCCTGTTCCTCCGGCGGCAGCGTCTCGAGTACGAAGCCCAGGAAGGTCCGGTCGAGCACCTCCACCGCGGAAGCCGAAGAATCCGCCAGCCGGGCCAGGGCCGTCGACAGGCCGGCATCGTCTGCCACTGCCACCCGGAGTCCGGCCCGCGTCGCGGGGATCGGCATCAGGCGCCAGCGGATCGCGGTGATCACGCCCAGCGTTCCCTCCGCACCGATCACCAGGTCGAGAAGGTCGCCGGAGCGCAGCCATGCGTCGAGGGCGTAGCCGCAGCTGTTCTTCCGGGTCATCGGCCAGGAGGTGCGGATCCGCTCGGCCTCGGCCCGGATGGCAGGCGCCACCGTCTCCTCGAACCGGGACACGGCGGGAGTCACGGGATTGGCGCCCTTGCCGCGCTCGAGGACGGTTCGTTCCCCGTCCGCCGTCACCAGCGTGAGCGCCTCGACCCACGACCGGACACTGCCGTACCGGAAGCTCCGCACCCCCGCCGCGTTGCTCGCCACCATCCCGCCCAGGGTGGCGTAGCGCCAGCTCGAGGGCGTGGCGGGAAGCCGGAGGCCATGGAGAGCCGCGGTGCGCACCAGGGCTGCACACGTCGCACCAGCCGAGGTCACCGCGGTCCCCGCCAGGCTGTCGACGTGGACGGCGCCGTCGTCGAGCGCGCGGAGGTCCAGAACCACGCCCTCGCCGACGTTGCCCCCCGACATTCCCGTCCCTCCGCCCCGGGGGACGACCGGGAGTCCGGCGGCCTTCGCCGCCCGAAGCAGACTGGTCAACTCCGGCACGGTCGTCGGTTGGGCGACCGCGGCCGGCACGATGCGAAAGATCCCCGCGCCCTCGGAATACGCCGCGCGGAGTCGTGAATCGAAGTTGAAGGTAGGCGATGACGGGGAACCCATCGAAGGAAACCTAGTCACACCACCGGACGATGGCCCATGGGCAGGTCCGGATTCAATCGGGGGACCGGGTGGCAGCCGTGTCGCGGGGCGTGGCAACCGTGTCGCGGGGCGCGGCCGTCGTGTCACGGGGCGCGCCGGCGGTGTCCTGCGGCTGGCCCAGGCGCAGCCTGGTGCGCACCCAGGCGGTCGCCACCGAGTCGGCGATCTGGTCCTCCGGGTCGCCGTACGCCTTCAGGATTCCCGAGAGAAGCTCCCGCACCCGCAGGCTGGCGGGGTGGGTGTCCGCCACGGCCAGCTCGAGCTCCCGGTCCTCGCGCGACGGATCCAGGAGGACCCGGTAGACGGTCTCGACGGTGTAGCGGGCGTGGTACGGCTTGCCGAGGTCGACCCACCCGCGGATGCGGACGAACTCGGGACCTACCGCGCGGCCGGTCGCCGGCGTCAGTTCCGGCGAGCGCAGCCACCCCGACTCGAACCAGCCGTCGCGGACCTCGATGCGGCCGAGCGGAATGCTGTCGGCGCGGAAAGCGGCCAGGATCGTGTCGAGGGCCTCAGGCGGCTCGAGCCGCAGCTGCGCGGTGAAGGCGCTCGGCACGGGGGCGAACGTCGGCCGGGTGGTCGTGGCCTGGCAGGCGGCGAAGGCCGCCAGGAGGAGAAGCAGGGCTCGGCCCGTCCGCCCGTCTGCCCGTCTGCCCGTCGTCATCTGGGTCGTCCCGACGATAGCGCCTTGCGAAGCTCCCCGGTCACCAGTTCCAGCAGACCGGCGCCCCGTGGGGGAAGGTCATGCGCGGGTTTCACCGCCGCGCCTTCGACGTAGTCGAGCGCCCGCTCGAGGCCGAGCAGCGTCCGGTCGACGATCGGGCGGAACCGGCGGGTGGCGACCCACCCGAGCAGCACGCCGGTGACCACCGGAGCCACCGCGACGAACCAGACGGCGTTGAGCGCGACCAGCACCCCGCTCCCGACCACCCCGGCGCCGCCCAGCGTCACCGAGCCGCCGATGAATCCGCTTCGGGCCCGCCGCAGCGAGGCGGTCAGGCTGACGTGCGCGTAGCCGTCCTCGAGAGGGGTGACGGTGGCCCGCACCAGGTCGGCCCGGTCGAGGACGAACTTGGCGCGGCGGGCATCGAGGGTCGACAGCCCCCGACGCATCGCCGCCTGCATCCCCGCCATCCGCTCCCAGGTGATCCGCCCCGGCTGGTGGCGCTGGACCACCAGAAGCTCGTTCTTCTGCATCCAGTCGAGCAGCGCCCGCTCAGCGCCCTCCTGCTCCCCGCGGATCACCCGTACCGCGGTGACCTCCCCGGGCCCGACCGTCTCGTCGGCGAGGCCAGAGGGTTCCGGCAGCCCGGAACGGCTCTGGTCCTCCAGCATCGCCTGGCGGAGATACTGGGCCGGGATGCCCACCTCCTTGCCGAGGGCGAGGACGTCATCAGGCATCAGGCCGTCGCCGATGTCGTGTTCGGCAGCCTGCAGCTCGGCGGCCCGCTGGAGAATCCGCTCCAGGGCCGCTCGGTCCACCCGGGCCGGCACCCGCGAGTCGGTCATGGTCGGGCCTGCCTAGGCCGGGGACGATCCGGTATCGGTCGCCTCTTGCCCGCAGTTGACGCAGAACCGCCAGCCCGGCTCCATGTCCGCGCCGCAGTTGTCGCAGGGGATCATGGTGACGCTGCGCCCGCAGCTCGGACAGAAGTTGACCGCGCGGCTCCCGGGGAGCTTCGCGTCGCAGTGGATGCACTTCTCGGGTGCTACCGGAACCGCCGCCCCGGCCGAAGCGTCGATGTTCTTGGCGATCGCCTCCGCCGAAACCGCGCCCAGCACTCGCGCCACGGCTTCCGGCCGCACCGTCACGGTGGCGTTCGACTGGCCCGGAATGCCGGAGAGGTCGGGACTGAGGCTTGCCATCTGCCGCTGGCACCACTCGGCGACGTCCGGGGGATTGGTCGTCACCAGGCCGCCTTCCTCGGCGACCAGCCGGATCAGCAGTTCTTCGTATTCGTCGCTGGTCTCGAGCCCCAGCGCACGGCGGTTCGAGCGATAAGGGACCAGGGTGGTCTTGATCTCGAGGATCGGCACCGGCCGCCGCAGCCGGGCGGCGTCGGTGGCAACCAGGTTGCGGACCAGTCGGTCGAAGAAGCGTTCGAGGTCGGTCACGTGTCCTCTCCGGGGAGAATCGCGGGCGCCCGGGGGCGTCACGCCCCCGCGTCGAGAGCCAGCGGCTCCCCTGCGAGCAGCCTCCGCTCCAGGGCCTCATGGGCGCCCGCTTCATCATAATCGAGGTAGCGACCGCCTGCCCGGTGCGCGGCGAGCCAGGCATCGAACCCTGAGTCGACCAGTCCGTCCGACGACGCCTGGGTCCGTGCCGCCCGGACCGCCAGGTCGTTGGCGTACTCGTTCTTGGGGTGGCCGGCATGCCCCCGGACCCAGGTGAAGGTGGTCTGGTGCCGTGCCGCGGCTTCCACCAGCGCCTGCCAGAGTTCCAGGTTCTCGATCGGGCCGGCCTTCCGCTTCCAGCCACGGGCTACCCAGGCGGGCACCCACTCGCGCATCCCCCGCACCAGGTACTCGGAGTCCGAGACGATCAGCACCCGCAGGCGCCTGCCCTTCCCGGCCATCAGGGTGAGCGCCACGATCGCGCCGGAGAGTGCCATCCGGTTGTTGGTGGTGTCGGGCTCGCCCACGAAGAAATCCCGGCGGACCAGCGTCCGGCCCGCCCGGGCTTCGACCAGACCGGCGGCGCCACCGGGGGTCGCCCCTTCCCGGCCATTGCCAAGGCACGACTCATCGAGGTGGGCGATCGCGATCGGAAGGCCCCGCCCCGGGCCGGGTCGCGGCACGGGCATCGCCGGGTCAGGCATCGAGCACGTGGAAGCTCTCCAGCGTCGAGAGCTCGAATTCCATCAGCTCGCCGGTGATCGGCACCCGTCCGACCAGCACCTCCTCGCGGCCGAAGGTCTTGAGCCGGTGGGCGATCACCACGTATTCGCTCCCCCGACGGGACAGGACCACCCGGCACCGCCGCTCGACGGCCCGCTCCAGCTCGCTCATGCGGGCCGGAGTCCAGCGAAGCGCGCTCACGGTGTTGTTGCCGCGGTCCGGTGCACCCGGAGGCCGGGCTCGGCCACGATCCGGCCGATGATCGCCGCCGCCGGACTCGGGCCTGCCCGAAGCGCGGCCACCAGCCCCCCGGCCTGAGCGGAGGGCACCGAGAGTAGCAACCCGCCGGAGGTCTGGGCGTCGGCCACGACGAGCCGTTCCGTCTCGCTGAGGTCCGGCCCCCAGACGACATCCGCCGCATCCAGGTTCCTCCGGGTGCCGCCGGGAATCGCGCCGGCTGCGGCCAGCGCGGCCACCCGGGGAAAGAGCGGAATCGCCTCGAACGCCAGATCGGCGCCCACGCCGCTCGCCGTGAGCAGGTTGCCAAGGTGCCCGAGCAGGCCGAAGCCGGTGACGTCCGTGGCGGCACGGACGCCGTGCGCCAGGGCGAGCTGCGCCGGCCCGTCGTTCAGGGTCATCATCGCGGTGATCGCCTCGGCCAGGTCCCCCTCCTCGACCAGGTCGCGCTTCAGGGCCGTGGTGAGGATCCCCGTCCCGATCGGCTTGGTGAGCACCAGCAGGTCGCCCGCCCGGGCACCGGCGTTGGTCAGCAGCCGGTCCGGGTGCGCCTCGCCGATGACCGCCAGGCCGAACTTGGGCTCGGGGTCGTCGATGGTGTGGCCGCCGACCATGGGGCAGCCCGCGGGAACCGTCACCCGGGCGGCCCCGGCCATCACCTCCCCCAGCAGATCCATCGACAGCGTCTCACGGGGCCATCCAACCAGGTTGAGACAGAACAGCGGCCTCCCCCCCATCGCGTAGATGTCGCTGAGGGCGTTCGCCGCGGCGATCGCACCCCAGACCGCGGGATCGTCCACGATGGGCGTGAAGAAGTCCACCGTGGCGAGGAGCACGCGCTCCGGACTGATCCGGAACA
>DASWBQ010000474.1:0-9120 GCA_036390535.1 Gemmatimonadales bacterium
CCGGGCAGGACCATGCCCTGCCCCCGCTGGCGACCGCGCGGCTGGCGGGTCACCACGTTCTTGAAGCCGGGATCCGACACGAAGCTGTTGCCGGTAAGGGTCTCCGACGGCGACTCATAGGTGAAGGCCGAGTCGGACCGGATCTGGTTCTGGTCCCGATCGTAGATCAGGTGCTGGGACCGGAGCCGGCGGTTGGTCCCGTCCGTCGAGACCACCACCACGCTGTCCCGGGCCTCGAGCGTCCCCCGGGCCATGTAGTACTCGCCCCGCTTCGAGGTCAGGATCGCGGTGGCGTTGCCCTGTTCGTCGAAGAAGGTCGCCCGCAGGTTGCGCATCGATGCCACCTGCCGGTCCGAGTAGATGTAGGCCGTGTCGGCATAGACAAGGCTCTTCCGGACCCCGTCCCCGACGATCGCCGTGGTCATCTGCTCGAGAATCTGGTCCGCGCTGTCGGCAATGGCGGCCGACTGCACCGGCGCGATGCCCCGGTCCGCGCAGGCCCCGAGGGCCCAGACCGCGAGGCCCACCGTCACCCACCCGAGGCGGCTCATACCGCCCCCGCCCGCATCAGGTCGTGCAGGTGCACCACGCCGACCACCTCGCCCCCGGCCGAGACGACCGGCAGTACCATGATCCCGGCCCGCTCCATCTGTCCGGTCGCCGCGGCGGCCAGGTCGTCCGGGGTGGTCGTCTTCGGCGTCCGGGTCATCACGGCGGCCGCCGGGAGCGACAGAAAATCGGGAGTGCGCTCCGCGAGCCGGGTCAGGTCCCCGGCGGTGATGACACCATCCAGCCGGCGACCGTCGCCGACCATGGCGATGCCCCGCTGGTGGGCAAGCGTCATGACGACCTCGCGCATCGGCTCCTCGCCCCGGACCATCGGACCCGGCGCCAGCATCACGTCGCGCACCCGCAGCAGGAGCTTGCGACCCAGCCGGCCGCCGGGGTGGAGCGCTGCGAAGGCCTCCCGGGAGAAGCCCTTCTCCTCGAGCAGGGCCACCGCGAGGGCGTCGCCCAGCGCCAGCGCCACCGTGGTGCTGGTGGTGGGCGCCAGGTCATGGGGACACGCCTCCTCCGCGACCGCGGCATCGAGCGCCACCGTGGCTGCGCGGGCGAGCGTCGATTCCGGGCCCCCGGTGAGCGCAATGATCGGGACCTCCATCCGCTGAAGCGCCGCGAGCAGCCCGAACAGCTCCTCGGACTCTCCGCTCTTGCTGAGTATGATCGCCACGTCCTCCCGGCCCACGATCCCGAGGTCGCCGTGCTGGCTGTCCACCGGGTGGAGGAACGCCGCAGGGGTGCCGGTCGAGGTGAGTGTCGCCGCCAGCTTCCGGCCGATCAGCCCGGACTTCCCGACCCCGGAGACGATCACCCGCCCCGTCGCGCCGCGGAGCAGAGCGACGGCTCTGCCGAACCGCTCATCGAGCCCTTCGGCCACCCGCGCAATCGCGCGGGCCTCGAGGTCCAGGGTCCGCTTGCCGGAGGCGACCACGCGCGAGGTCATCCGCCCTCCCGGGAGGCGAGATAGCGCCCCAGCGCCTGCTCCCACTCGCCTCGCCACCGCAACAGGGTCTCGACGGTCTCGCGGACCGCGCCGTGCCCTCCCGCCGCCGCGGTGACGTGGGCGCAGAGGGCCTTCACCTCGGGCACCGCGTTGGCGACCGCAATCGGGAGGCCGACCCGGCGCAGCACCGGCACGTCGGCCAGGTCATCGCCGACGAAGGCAACCTCGTCCCAGCCGATCCCCTTCCGCTCGAGGAGGGCCGCCATCGGCGGGATCTTCCGACCATCGGCCGCCTGGATCACGTCACCGATCCGCAACTCGGTGGCCCGGAGGGTGGTCGCGTCGGAGGGGCGACCGCTGACCCAGGCCACGTCGATCCCGGTGCCCCGCAGCAGCACCAGCCCCAGGCCGTCCTGGATGTCGAACCGCTTGAACTCCACCCGCTGCCCGGCCACCACGCCGAGCCAGACCGCGTTGTCGGTGAGCACCCCGTCGACATCGAGGGCCAGCAACCGGACCCGGCGGGCGGCGGCCTCACCCCTCGGCCAGGGCCCTGGCGCGGTGCCACAGGTCCAGTGTCCGGGCGACCAGGGCATCGAGCCGGTCGAGCGGCCACTGCGTCGCCGAGTCGCTCAGGGCGCTGGCCGGATCCGGGTGCGTCTCCAGGAAGAACCCGTCCGCGCCCGAGACCGCGGCCGCCGCGAGGAGGTCAGGCACGTGTTCACGCTGTCCGCCGCTGGCCCCGCCGCTGGCCTGCCCGGGCTGCTGGACCGAGTGGGTCGCGTCGAAGATCGTGGCCGCCCCGGTCGCGGCCCGCAGCCGGCGGAAGCCCCGCATGTCGACCACGAGGTCGCCGTACCCGAAGAAGGTGCCCCGCTCGGTGACGGCAACCTCGGTCGACCCGCCGCTGCGGACCTTCTCGAGGGCACCCCGCATTGCGTCGGGGTGCATCCACTGCCCCTTCTTCACGTTCACCGGCCGCCCGGTCCGCCCGGCGGCGACCAGGAGGTCGGTCTGTCGGCTCAGGAATGCCGGGATCTGAAGGATGTCGACGACCTCGGCGACCGGCCCGGCCTGTCCGCTTTCGTGGATGTCGGTCAGCACCGGCAAGCCGCTCCGGCCGCGGACCCGCTCGAGGGCCCGGAGGCCCTCGCCCAGCCCCGGCCCCCGTTCCCCGTGGAGCCGGGCCCGGTTGGCCTTGTCGAACGAGGCCTTGAAACAGACCGGCAGGCCGCGCCGCTCGGCCAGGACCGCCAGCGCGTCAGCCACGCGGTCCATCACCGACTCCGATTCGACCACGCAGGGGCCGGCGATCAGGAACGGCCCCGGTCCGAAGGTCCACCCGGTCACCGGGCTCCGGCCAGCGCCGAGGGGATCGCCGGAGCCGCTCCCGGGTGGGCATGCCGCAGCGCCGCGCCGATGAAGGCGGTGAACAGCGGGTGGGGACGGTTGGGACGCGACTTGAGTTCGGGATGGAACTGGCAGCCCAGGAACCACGGGTGATCCGGCAGCTCGATCACTTCGACCAGCCCGCCGTCGGGCGACTGCCCCGACAGCCGGAGCCCGTGCTCCGCGAGGACATCGCGATAGGCATTGCTGACCTCCCACCGATGCCGGTGCCGCTCGCTGATCTCGGTCGTCCCGTACGCCTGCGCCGCCCGCGAGCCGGACCGCAGCCGCGCCGGGTAGGCGCCCAGCCGCATCGTGCCCCCGAGGTCCTGGACCCCGCGCTGGTTGGCCATGAGCGCGATCACCGGCGAGGGACAGTCGGGCTCGAATTCCGTGCTGTTGGTGTCGGCCATGCCGCAGACGTGGCGGGCGAACTCGATGATGGCGATCTGGAGCCCGAGGCAGATCCCGAAGAAGGGGAGCGCGTGCTCACGGGCGTAGCGCACCGCCTGCACCATCCCCTCGATGCCCCGGTCCCCGAAGCCCCCCGGCACCAGCAGGCCGTCGAAGCCCTTCAGCAGCCGGCCGGCGCTGTCCTGGTCGGTGAACCGGTCGCTGGCGACCCATTCGATCGTGACCCCGACGTCGTTCGCGATGCCGCCGTGGAGGAGCGCCTCGTGCACCGATTTGTAGGCGTCGTGCAGGTCGGTGTACTTCCCGACCACCGCGATCCGGACCTGCCGGGACGGATGGATGACCCGCTCGACCATCTGTCGCCAGGCGGTGAGGTCCGGCTCCTTGGTGTCGAGACGGAGCCGCTCGCACACCTCGCGATCGAAGCCCTGGTCGTGGAACTTGAGGGGGATTTCGTAGATCGAGCGCACGTCCGGGCTCTCGATCACGCAGGAATAGTCGACGTTGCAGAAGAGCGCGATCTTCCGCTTGATGTCGGCGGACAGTTCCCGCTCGCTCCGGCAGATCAGGACGTCGGGCTGGATCCCGATCTGCATCAGGTCGCGGACCGAGTGCTGCGTCGGCTTGGTCTTGAGCTCGCCCGCGGCGGCGATCCAAGGAACCAGGGTCAGGTGGAGGAAGAGGGCGTTGTCACGACCGACCTCCTGGCGGAACTGCCGGATCGCCTCCAGAAACGGCAACGACTCGATGTCGCCCACCGTCCCGCCGACCTCGGTGATGACCACATCGTGGCCCGGGGCGGCGCGGCGGATCGCCACCTTGATCTCGTCGGTGATGTGGGGGATCACCTGCACCGTCGACCCGAGGTACTCGCCCCGCCGTTCCTTGCCGATGACCGTCTGGTAGATCCGGCCGGTGGTGATGTTGTTCTGCTGGGACAGCGACCGGTCGATGAACCGCTCGTAGTGGCCCAGGTCCAGGTCGGTCTCGGCGCCATCGTCCGTCACGTAGACTTCCCCGTGCTGGAACGGGGACATGGTGCCCGGGTCCACGTTGATGTACGGATCGAACTTCTGGATGGTCACGTTGAGCCCGCGCTCCACCAGGAGCCGCCCCAGCGACGCGGCGGCGATGCCCTTCCCGAGGGAAGACACCACGCCGCCAGTGACGAAGATGAACTTGGTGGTGCTGGTCGCGCTCATCGTGCCCCCTCGAGACTGGCGTTCCAGAGTGCCTCTGCCCGGCGCAGGTCGTCGGGCGTATCGATGCCGGGAGGCGCCGGCTCGCTGAGCCGCGCCACCCCGATGGACAGGCCGTGTTCCAGCGCCCGCAGCTGTTCCAGCCGCTCGGCCAGCTCCAGCCGGGTGGGCGACAGGGCCCCCCAGCGAGCCAGGGCCCCGCGCCCCAACGCATAGATGCCGAGGTGCTGCCAGTAGGTCCCCTCGGCCGGCGGGCCGGGGTCCCGCCAGTGCGGGATCACGGCACGAGAAAAGTACAGCGCCCGCCCCGTCCGGTCGGTGACCACCTTCACACGGCCGGGATCGCCTGCGAACGCCGGGTCGAGCGGCACCGCCGCCGTGCCGATGTCGAAGCCGGCCCGCACTCGACCGACCGCCCCCGCGAAGGCCTCGCGGGGCAGAAACGGTTCGTCACCCTGAACGTTGACCACGATCTCGCTGGCGCCATACCCAGGCATGGCCGCCACCGCCGCCACCCGGTCGGTTCCCGACGCCAGTTCGGGATCGGTCATGGCCACGGCCACCCCGGTTCCCGACACCGCCGCCACCACCTCCTCGGCGTCGGTGGCCACGACCACCGCGTCGGCGAGACCGAAGCCCAGCACGCGCTCTACGACACGAACGATCAGAGGAACTCCACCGAGCAATTGGAGGGGCTTACGGGCGAGGCGGGTGGAGCCCAGGCGCGCAGGGATGACCGCAAGAACCGGCATCTCCCAAAATAACAAAGCGGCACGATTCGGTCAAAACTCGTGCCGCAACGACATGAAGGGAGACCTGCGCTCTCTAAAGCATTTTACGACAGCACGTTAGCGAAATCACTTCATCTTGTTTCGCATCCGGACTCAGGGACGTCTCGTCCCGGCTCGGGCCTTTGCCTCGACCGCAGCACGGATCGAGTCACCCATCCGGCGCGCCTGGGCCGCAATTGAATCAGCTTGGGCCGCCGCCGCGGCGGCTTCTTCGCGGCCGAGTTCGCCCACGGCCTCATGGGCTCGATTCCCCGCCAGGTCGGCCACGACCGCGGAATCAAGCAGGAGGGGGAGGACCAGCTGAGGCGCCCCCCGCACCTCGAGGGTGACGTCACCGAAGGGGATCAGCACGGAGTCCGCCGCCGTCGCAGCCACGCACCGAAGCCCTTCTTCGGGGCTGAACGAGCTGGAGTTCTGGGTCGTGAGGCGGCACCCCTCGAACCGCGCGGCCGCCACGCTGTCCGCCAGGCGAACCCGGAGGTGGACCTCGGTCACGGTCTTGGGAGCCGACCGGACGATCCGGATCCCCCGGTAGGTCCCGAGCTTCTCCCCGTCGAGTACGAATGGGAGAAAGGCCAGCGGCAAGGTGATCGGATCGGAGGATTCCATCGTGTGCCTAACCCTCCCGACCTGACTGCGAACCACCCAGACGGCCCCGTAGCCGACCACGAAGATGGCCAGAGCCCGCAGCAGGATCTTCGCCCAGTAGCTCCGCATGGTTCCCTCCAGTGTTGCCGGCCCGCATCCGACCGGACGGCAGTCGGCCGAGCGGGGTTTCACCCGGCTCAGAGACCGTAGAGCGCCAGGGTATCGATCACGTTGGCGAGGGCCTGGGCGAGGGTCGGATGGGAGGCCTCGAACCGCTCGACCGAGAGCGCCAGGCGCTCACGGACGCCCTTGCCACCGCCGCCCGGCCCGAGCCGCGCGATATCTGCCGCCAGGGCTCGCAGCTCGGCTTGCGCCGCATCGTCCAGGGGACCCGCGGAGGCGAGGGTCTCGTGCAACCGCTTCACCAGGGAGAGGATGTCCGGGCTCGTCATGGGTCAAATCTACTCAGTGTCAGCCCCGCGGATGGAAGCGGCGGTGGACCTCCCGCAGGTACTCCCGGTCAACGTGGGTGTAGATCTGAGTGGTCGAGAGGTCCGCATGCCCCAGCATCTCCTGCACCGCGCGCAGGTCGGCGCCTCCCTCGAGCAGGTGGGTGGCGAAGGTGTGCCGCAGGGTATGGGGGGTGACGCGCTTGGTGATGCCGGCCCGGGCCGCGTGCGCCTTGACGATGCCCCACGCGCCGACCCGGGAGAGGGGCTGGCCCCGGGCGTTCAGCAGGAGATGCCCTCGGCTCTTGCCCCGGTCGAGGGCGACCCGGGCGGTGTTGAGGTAGAGCGAGAGCGCGGCGATCACCTGACGGCCGATCGGCACCAGCCGCTCCTTGTTCCCTTTCCCGATCACCCGCACCAGACCCTCGGAAAGCACCAGGTCGCTGACCCCGAGGCCGCAGAGCTCCGACACGCGCAGCCCCGCGCCGTAGCCGAGCTCCAGCAGGGCCCGGTCCCGCCAGGCGAGTGGCTCGTCCGCCCGGGGCGAGGCAAGCATGGCGTTGATCTCGGCCGGGGACAGCACGTCCGGGAGGGTGCGCCATCGCCTCGGCAGCTCGAGGCGGTCGCTCGGGTCCTCCCGGACCATCCCCTCGGCAAGGAGGAAGCCGTAGTAGGTGTGCACCGCGGACACCTGCCGGCGAATGGTGGCCGGCTCGAGTCCCATGTCCTTCAGCGCCCAGAGGAAGTCCCGGAGCAGCCCCCGGGTCACCCGGTCCGGACCGGTCGCGCCCTTCAGTTCCGCAAACCGGATCAGCCGGCGAAGGTCGCGCTGGTAGCTCTCGATCGTGGTGGGGCTGTGTCCCGCTTCCAGGGCGAGATAGTCGCGGAACCCCTCGAGGAAGAAGCGCTGCTCGGCGCTCACGGCAGGTCCAGGAGCGCGGCCACCCGCTCCATGACGTGGGCCTGATGGCGGCGCAAGGATGCGTCTCCGAACACGGCGTCTCGCATCCGATCGGCCAGGCCGGCCCGTTGGGCCGGCTCGAGGCGCGCCAGGAGCTTCACCGCGTCACCGGGAGGCATCCGCTCCCCCTGCCCGGGGATGTGGAGTCGGGCCCTGAGGTGCTGCTCGATGCCCTCCAGCTCGCCAGCCGAAAACCGCCCCCCTGACTCCTCCGTCTCGATGAGCAAGCCCACCAGGGCGGCGACCGCGGGGTCGGCCAGCGCCCGCTGCTCGAGGGTGGGATAAGGCGCCAGCGCCTGCGCCATTTCGGTGCGCAACGCGGCCCTGGCGCGGCGACGGCGGCGCACGACCCACGCAATCCCGAGCGCGACCACCACCAGCAGTGACAGGCTGCCGGCGGTGCGGTTCAGCCCGGTGATGAACCCGGTGACGTTCTCCCAGTCGCGGCCCAGCCGGGCGGCGAAGAAGATCACGCCGCCATACCACAGCCCGGAGGCCACGGCGATCGGCAGGAAGGCGCGCAGGGCGCCGAGGCGCATCAGACCGGCAAAGGGAGCCGTGAAGGAGCGGAAGCCGGGGAGGAGCCGCGCCAGGAAGATGCCCGCCAGGCCAAACCGGAGGTATTCCCGCTCCACCTTGACCACGGCCTCCGGAGTCATCACGCGGCGGCCCACCCGGCTGGCAAAGAAGGCGTCGCCGTACCGCCGGGCCAAGAGGTAGACCACCCCGGCGCCGCCCACGCTGCCGACCCAGGTCAGGAGGAAGACCGTGCTGGCGTCAGTCGCGCCGCGGTGCGACAGAAATGCCGCCAGCGCGATGATCGCGTCCGACGGCATCGGGGGTACGATGTTCTCCAGGATCGCCGCCGCCAGCACGATCGCGTAGATCGCCCCCGCGGGCCAGTCGGCGAGCCGGGTGAGCAGTTCCTCGATCAGCTGGCCTCCACGGTGGCCACGGCGATCACCGCCAGCCCTTCGCCCCGGCCGATCCACCCCATCCCCTCGTTGGACTTCCCCTTGACGCTGATCATGGACGGATCCACCTCGAGCACCCGGGCCAGCGCGGTCGCCATCGCCTCGGCGTAGGGACCGACCTTGGGGCCCTCGCTGATCACCGTGATGTCGGCCTGCCGGGGCTCCATCCCCCGGGCGCGGATCCGTGCCACGGCCAGGCGCAGGAGTGACAGCGAGTCGGCCCCCTTCCATCTGGCATCACTGTCGGGAAAGAGCTTCCCGATATCACCGGCCCCGGCGGCTCCCAGCAGCGCATCGGTGAGGGCGTGCGCGACCGCGTCGGCATCGGAGTGGCCCAGCAGACCCTTCGGCCACGGGATCTGCTGCCCGCCCAGGACCAGGGCCCGGCCCTCCACGAAGCGGTGGGAGTCGTACCCGATGCCGGTGCGGATCATGCGACCAGCGCGCCGGGCGCCTCGATCCGCGAATAGTCCTGGCGACGGCGGGCCGGCTCGAAGCCGGCGTCACGAATCACCCGGTCGATCTGCTCGAGGGTGGTCCGGTACGTGGTGCCCGCCGCGGACACCACGTTCTCCTCCATCATCAGGCTGCCGTAGTCGTTGGCGCCGAACCGGAGGGCGATCTGGCCGATCTTGTGACCCATGGTGACCCAGGAGGACTGCAGGCTGGGCACGTTGTCGAGGACGATCCGGGCGGTGGCCAGCGTCCGCAGGTAACTGACGGCGTCCGACTTCCGGAAATGCGACATCTCCGGGGTGCCTTCCGGCTGCAGCGGCCAGCAGATGAACGCGGTGAAGCCGCCGGTCCGGGCCTGCACCTCGCGGACCCGGAACAGGTGCTCAATCCGGTCC
>DASWBQ010000475.1:0-3672 GCA_036390535.1 Gemmatimonadales bacterium
GGTGACGGGCCAGCCGAGTCGTCGCGGTTCTGTGACCGCCCGTCCGCCCGTCTGCCCGTCCGCCCGTCATCCTTGACACCGATGACAGAACACCGTCGCCCGGGCGTCGATCGCGTGGGTCCCCGTCAGTGTCGTCCCGCAGCGTCGGCACGGTTCCCCCTCGCGTCCGTAGACCCAGAGTTCCAGCTGGAAATTGCCGGGCTCGCCGGTCCCCGTCCGATAATCTCGGAAGGAGGTGCCGCTGGCGGCAATGGCCCGTGCCAGGATCTCCCGGGCGTGGCGCCGGAGTTCACCGGCCTGCTGGGGCGTCAGAAGGCCGGCCGGCTTGGAGGGATCCACGCCCGCCGCAAAGAGGGCCTCGTTGGCGTAGATGTTCCCGATGCCGACGACCTTCCGCTGGTCCATGATGAACTTCTTGATGGCGACGCGGGAGCCGGCAAGGCTGGCGACGAACGCCGCTTCGGTCCAGTCGTCGCCCAGCGGCTCCGGGCCGAGCGCGGCGTCGAACCGGGCCCAGGCGCGGTCGTCGAGGAGGCGGAGGGTGCCGATGCGGCGGACGTCGTGATAGACCATCCGGCCGCCGCGGTGGAGGCGGGCGTCGAGGACGACGTACTTCGCCTCATCGGGCGGGAGGGGGCGTGGAGCGTGATAGAGCGAGCCGGTCATGCCCGGCTGGACCACCAGCCGGAGGCCGCTCCCCAGGTGGACGACGGCGTGCTTGGCGCGCCGGCTGACGCCGGTGATGCGGGTCCCGGTGAGGGCGTCGAGGAACCGCCGCTTCGAGACGCCGGCGAGGATGTCGGCGTGGCTCAATGTCGCGGAAACGATCCGCCGGCCAGTTACGTATGGCCGCAGATCGGTGACGTAGGTCTCGACTTCGGGGAGCTCGGGCAACAGGCAGGTGGGAAGTGAGAAGTGAGAAGTGGGAAGTGGAGGTACGGAGCAAGGACCGTCACACGAGGACAACATAACATGCGCTGCTCCGCCCCATCCGGATGGAACCTGGTTGCCCTGGCGGCCTCAGCGCTTGGCTGTGCCGCGCCCTCGGGCCCGCCCGTGGGCCGCTGGATCGGCGACGCCGCGGCGGCTGGAGGGCCGGAACGGATCGAGGTCGTGGTGGACTCCAGCGGCACCGCGCAGGTCAGCCTCCGGAGCTGGCGGCTTCGTGAGGCCCCGATGGCGCAGGCAGGGGAGGCGGGCGGCGACAGCGTCGCCTTCGCGAGTCCTGGGGACAGCCTTCGCCTGGCCGGATCGATCGAGGGAGGGCGGTGGACCGGCGAACTGTCCCGCGGCGCGGAACGGGTCGCGATCACGTTGCTCCGCCTGGCGGCGCTGGATGCGCCGGCCCGGGAGGGGCTGGTGGGGACCTACCGTGCCGATGACGGCCGGCTGCTCGGGGTTGGTCCCTTCTCCGAATTCGGCCCCGATCTGATGGTGGTGGACTATGACACTGGGGAGATTGCCCCGCTCTATCCCCTCTCGCCGGACGCGATGATGCGCGGCCCGGCGCTGTTGAGCCCGGTGCTCGCTCCCGACTCCGTGGTCGCCGAGCGCGACGAGGCCGGCCAGGTCCGGGGGCTGACCATCTCCCGGGAGAGGCACCCTGCGATGTGGGTGACCCGGATTGCGACGAGAGACACCAGCGCCCAGTTCGCGAACGGGGAGGTGATGCTGGCTGGCACGCTGACGCTGCCCGAAGGAGCGGGTCCCCACCCGGCACTGGTGCTGGTCCACGGCTCCAACGCCCAGACCCGCGACGCGATGGGACCCTGGGTGCGCTTCTTCGCTGGACGGGGTTTCGCGGTGCTGAGCTACGACAAGCGCGGCACGGGTGGATCCACCGGCGACTGGAAGCAGGCCGATTTCGAGGCCCTCGCCGGGGATGCGGCAGCGGCCGTCGACTTCCTGGCCGCGCGTCCCGAGATCCGCCGGGACCAGATCGGGCTCTGGGGCATCAGCCAGGCGGGCTGGCTGCTTCCAATGGTCGCGGCGGCCCAGCCCGATCGCGTGGCCTTCCTCATCGTCCATGCTGGGACGGGCACCACGGTGAGGGAGCAAGGGGTGCTGAATCTGGCGTACGAGCTCCGGGCGTCGGGGCTCCCGGAGCGGTCCGTGGCAGTCGGCATCGAGTACCAGAACTTGAGCGACGCCCTGACTCGCACCGGGAAGGGCTGGGAGGCGCTGCAGCAGTTCCACACGGCCCACCGTGACGCCGAGCCGTGGCTTCCGGAGCCTGACCCCCCGGAGGCGTGGTTCCGCAGCTATTACCGGCTCCTCATCGACTTCGACCCGGCGCCGTACTGGCGGCAGGTCCGATGTCCGGTGCTGCTGTTTTTCGGGGGACTCGACGTCAACGTCCCACCGAAGGAGTCCTGGCCACCGATCGAGCGCGGCCTGCGTGAAGCCGGCAACACCAACGTGACCCAGGTGGTGCTGCCCAGGGGGAACCACGTGCTGCTCGAGGCCCGCACCGGGGCAGGATCGGAGTACCCGGGGCTGACCCGGTTTACGGCCGGCTACTTCGACCGGATGACGGAGTGGCTGGGAGCGACGGTGAGGCGCTAGGAGCGCAGGGCGCTACCTTCGGGCAGCTTCCCGCCAGCCGATATCGCGGCGGAACTGCTTCCCTGCGAAGTCGATCTGCTCCGCCATGGCGCGGCTGGCCGCCTGCGCCTCCGCGAAGGTCGGGGCGACGGCGGTCACGGTGAGCACCCGGCCGCCGCTGACCCGCAGCGTGCCGTCGGGGTCGCGGCGGGTGCCGGCGTGGAAGACCGTGACGGGCGGACGGGCGGACGGGCTGACGGGCGGAATCGTGATGGCGGCCCCCTTCTGTGGGGCGTCGGGGTAGCCCTTCGCCGCCAGGACCGTGGTGACGGACGCGTCGGAGCTGATGGCCAACTCGGGCAACGGTGCGCCGTCGGCGGCGGCAATGAAGCAATCCACCAGCCCCCTGGTGACCAGCGGCAGGACGGCCTGGGTTTCCGGGTCACCCAGTCGGCAGTTGAACTCCACGACCGACGGCGCGCCATCCGGGCCGATCATCAGACCGGCGTAGAGCACCCCCCTGAACGGCGCGCCGAGCCGCTCCAGTTCCGCCAGCGTCGGCAGCAGCACCTCGCGCTCCACCCGCGCGAGCAGCTCCGGCGTGGCGATCGAGACGGGACAGTACGCACCCATCCCGCCGGTATTCGGCCCCTGGTCGCCCTCGAGGAGCCGCTTGTGGTCCTGCGCCGCCGGCAGGAGCCGCACTTGGCGGCCGTTGGTGATGGCGAGGACCGAGAGCTCCTCGCCCACCAGGAAACTCTCGACGACGATGGTCCGCCCCGCTTCGCCGAAGGTCCCGTCTCCCAGCATGCTCCGGGCGACCTCACCTGCCTCGCGACGCGTGGCGCAGACCACGGCGCCCTTCCCGGCAGCCAGACCCGACGCCTTCACCACCAGGGGCTCGGCGTGGGCGTCGATGTACCCAAGGGCGGCCGTCAGGTCGGTGAAGGTGGCGCTGGCGGCGGTCGGGACGCCGGCCGCCGCCATGACGTCCTTGGCGAAGGCCTTGGAGGCCTCGATCCGCGCGGCGGAAGCGAGGGGGCCGAAGACCCGGTGGCCTGCCCCGCGGAGGGCGTCGGCAAGGCCCGCGGCGAGAGGGGCTTCGGGGCCGATCACCGTGAGGGCGAT
>DASWBQ010000476.1:0-1903 GCA_036390535.1 Gemmatimonadales bacterium
GCCAGTTGGAGCGCGACATCAGGTACTTCGTCGCCGTTTCCGGCCCGATGACGAAGACCAGCCGGTAGGTCCCCGGCCGGGTGGGCGCCCGGAAGCGCCGGGTCTTGTCGCGGGCGTCGGCGAGGGGCAGCGTGGTGGAGAACTCGCCGTGGCTGGGCAGGTCATCCAGCATGAAGAAGTTGCTGGTCCGGTCGCCCCAGGTGGCAGTGACCCCGAACTCGATCCGGGCCGTGTAGCTGGCCGTCAGGACGTAGAAGCGCACTTCCCCGTCAAGGAGTTCGCCCGGCGCGACCTCCACCACGTTGCGTTCGGCGCTGACCTGCTGGCCATTGATCGTACCGCCCAGCAGCCGGATGGGACGCAGCGCGCTCCCGTGAATCCCTCCCACCACCAGTCGGCCGGTCCGCGCCGCCGGCATTCCGCGCGCCCTCACCTCCAGGCGGACCAGCCCGGTTCCGGCCAGCGTCAGCGAGTCGATGCGAGCCCGCCCATTGACCACCGGGGCGGAGCCGCCCCGGAGCAGCCGCACGGTGCTGTCACCGACGGTGACGACCTCGACCGACCCGGGGGCATTGGCCGTGAGCACCCCTTCGGCATCAAGGAAATCGACCTCGAGCACGGTCGAGACCAAAGCGTCGCTCGCCCCGTAGAAGAGGAATCCCGCCAGACTGTCGGACCACTTGAAGCGGGCCGTGCCGCTCCGCTGCCCCGACGAGGAGAGAGCGGGCATCCGCACCACCATGCTGACCGCCACCGGCCCGCTCCACTCCGCCACCCGACGGGCGCCCATGACCAGCAGCAGCCCGGCGAGAACGATGGCCAGGGCCGCTGCAGGCCGGGGCCACCCGCGAAGAAGGCGCTCGCTGGTTGGCAGGGTGGCGGCGAGCGCACGGATGGTGTCGAGCTGGGCATCGCTGCCGAGGAACCGGACGGCACTCCGGAGCGGGTCCCGCCAGGCGAAGGGGTCGCCCAGGTGGCGGAGCCAGCGGAGGAAGGCCTTGGCAACCATCGAGTCGCCGGCCCGGTTGAACAGCCGGCCGGCATCCTGCAGTTCGCGGGCGGTCGGCTCGGGGAGATCAAGGAGAATCCGGCCGAGCCGGGCCGCAAGTTCCGTCCGCGCCCCGGCGGAAAGCCCCGCGAGCACGGTCTCCTGGATCCGGTCGTGCGACAGCTCCCACCCGATCTCCGACCGGAGCACCACCCCGCGCTGTTCCAGCCCAAAGAGCAGGTCGTCAAGCCCACGGCCTTCCGGCTCGGCCGCCGCCACAATCACGCCATGGCTCAGCGGCCGGCCCGCCAGCGCCAGCAGGCGGACCAGTTGCAGGGCCCGGGCCGGGAGGTCCTCGAGCCGCCGTTCCAGGACACCGCCCCGGCTCAAGGCGTCGCGCACTGTGGCCAGGTCGGGGCAGTGCCACTGGCCGTCCTTCACCGACAGCAGGCCCTGCTCGAGGGCGTACTCCACCGCCGTGATGGCCAGGAGCGGGACCCCGCCCGAGGCGCGATAGACCGCCTGCCCCACGGTCTGAATCAGCTCCGGCTCGGCGGTGGCGATGGAGGCGACCATCGCTTCGACCTGGTCCTGGTCAAGGGGCTCGAGCTGAATCAGCTCGGCACCAGCCAAGGCCAGCTCGCCCCGGATCGGCCGGCTTGCCACCACCATCAGCAACGGCCACGCGGCCACCCGCTCCGTGAATCCCGCGAGCATCCGGCGCGACTCGGTGTCGGCCCAGTGCAGGTCGTCCACCAAGAGCACGAGTGGCGCCTCGGCGGTGACGGCGCCAAGGAGGTCCTCGAGGGCCAGGGCCCGCACCCGGGGGAGATCCTCGCGGGAGCGCCGTGCAGGGGCGGCGGTGGGGAAGACGAGGGAAACCGTGGGGGCCAGGTCCACCAGTTCCGCTGCGGA
>DASWBQ010000477.1:0-1643 GCA_036390535.1 Gemmatimonadales bacterium
GGCTTCGGTCCCGTCCGGCCGGGCAATCCGGAACGCGTAGGCGGGTGACGGCCAGCCGATCGTGTCGGCCAGGACGTCGAGATCGCCGGTGCCCGCCACATAGGTGAGCGACCCCACCGATTCGGTCAGCCCATAGGAGGAGGACAGGTTGGGGCAGATCTGCCCCAGGGTCCTGATCAGGTCCTTCGGAGCGGCCGACCCGCTCCAGACAATCAGTTGGACGCTGGAAAGGTCCGCTCCGCCCCTCCGCCGCTCCGCCCCTCCGCCCAGGGTCATCGCGAACATCGCCGGGACCTGACCCCAGCAGGTGATCCGCTCCCGCTCGATCACCGCGGGAATGGCCGCGGCGTCGAATGCTTCCATGAAGACGATCGTCCCGCCCGCCACCAGGGCATAGCAGGAGATGTCCCCGACGCAGCCGATGTGATTGATGGGGAGGTTGTTGAGGATTCTGAGGGGATCGACCACCCAGACGCCCCCCTGCACCAGGGAGCACTGTACCAGGGCCCGGTGCGGGATCAGCGCGCCCTTGGGATTTCCGGTGGTTCCCGAAGTGTAGACGATGAGGGCCGCCCCGCCGGGGTCGACCTCGCGGCGGCGGGCCGCCAGCTCGGCAACCGACACCCGCTCGGCCCCCTCGAGGAAGGCCTCGGCCACCTCGGCACCCTCCGGGGACGGATCGTCCCGCAGGATGACCAAGCGCCTTACCTCAGGGTGGGCCGCGCGGAGCGCCAGGAGATCGTCCCGGTAGTCCCGGTCACCGATCCGGCTCCGCGCGAAGACCACCGAGGGCTCCGCGTCACCGACCACGTAGTCAAGCTCACCCAGGGTGTAACGGGGATTGAGCCCCACCCAGATCGCGCCGATCGAGCAGGTCGCCAGGAAGGTGACGAGGTAGTCGGGATGCGGTGTCGACAGCGTGGCCACCCGATCCCCCGGGCCGACATCCGCCGCCATGAGGGCACGGGCCATCGCGTCGACCCGCCGCGCCAGCTCGGCATAGCTCCAGCGGAGGCCGTCGAGGACGACCGCTTCGGCATCCGGCCGTTCGGCAGCCCACCAGTCGGCGTAGTCGCTGATCAGCCGCAGGGCCGGCGGGTTCACCCGTGCTTCTCGCCGATCCGCTGGTGGCCAGCCCCGGTCACCCAGAGGCCCAACCACTCGGCCACGAGAGCCGGGCGATCCCCTCCTTCGATCTCGACGGTGACCTCGAAGGTGTTGAGGCGCTCCCCGGGACGGATCTCCTCCGAGCGCTTCAGCACGAACCGTCCCCGGATCCGGGCGTTGACTCGCACCGGGGCCACAAACCGGACTCGGTTGAGCCCGTAGTTGACGGCGTATCCCCCGCTGTCGACGGTCGAGTCGATCGCCCAGCCGAGGGCGTCGTGGCTGAGATGCGTGAGCATCGACAGGGTCAGGAAGCCGAAGCTGATCGTGGTCCGGTAGGGGCTGTGGGTCGCGCACCAGGCTGGATCCACGTGCATCGGGTCATGATCCTCGGTGGCACGGGCGAAGGCGTCGATCCGTTCCTGGTCGATGACGAACCAGGCGGAAACGCCGACTTCCTGGCCTTCCTTGCCTTGGAGGGCGTTGAGCACTGGTGCTGACATGACCGCTCCGGAGGGGGGAGCGTCGAATTAACC
>DASWBQ010000478.1:0-11715 GCA_036390535.1 Gemmatimonadales bacterium
GTGGCTGCCGACCGCCCGCGAGACCACGCTCTGGCCCGCGCCGTCCACGCTGATGAAGTAGTCCACCTTCCCGGCGCTCTGCCGGTCGATCAGGTGCCGCACCCCGCGGAGATTCCCGGGACCTTCCTCCCCGACCGTTCCCACGAAGACCACCGTTCCCTGGGTCTGGAGTTGCGCCTGCTGCATCGCCCGGGCGACGGCCAGGACGACCGCCAGGCCCCGGCAGTCATCCCCGATTCCGGGGCCGCGAAGCCGGCTTCCGTCCCGCTTCACCGACACGTCGGTGCAGTCGGGGACGACGGTGTCGAGGTGGGCGCTGAGCACGACCCGGGCGCCTCCCCTCGCTGTCCCCGCTCGTTCCGCGATCACGTTCCCTTCGGCATCGATGCGGGCGTTGGGGAAGCCCAGGCCCTCGAGCCGCCGGCGGAACTCCGCCGCGCGGGCCGCCTCGCCGAAGGGCGGGGCCGGGATCTCGCAGAGGCTGCTCTGCTGTGCCAGCGTCCACTCGTTGGTGGCACGGAGGTGGGCCAACGCCGGCGTCACCGCCGGCCGCTGGGCGAGGTCCTGCCCCAGGAGGGACGAGGGGAGAAGCAGAAAGGCGAGCAGGGCAGGTCGACGCATGCGCAAATCTAGTCGGATCCCGCCAGCGCGACCGCCTGGATTTCGATGAGCGCGCCGTAATGGAGGGGAGAAACCGGAACGACCGCGCGCGCCGGCCGGTGGTTCCCCATCACCCGGGCGTAGGCGGCGTTGACCTGACCCCAGAGGTCGCCGTCGGAGATGTAGATCGTCATCTGGACGACGCGCGAGAGGCCGCTGCCGGCCGCGCCCAGGATCAGCTCGACATTGCGGAGGGCACGCTCGGTCTGGGCGTCGATCCCGCCCTCGACCACCGTGCCCGAGGCCGGGTCCATCGGCAGCTGCCCCGACACGAAGACCAGCCCGTTGGCGACGATCCCGGGGGAGTAGTGACCCGCCGGGGTGGGCAGCGAGGACGGCTGGATGGACTGCATCGTGGTACTCCGGTTGGGGGCTAGCGCGTGGCGGCCTTCATCCGCCGCGTGAACTGTTCGACCGCCTCGAAGAGGCCCGGGCCGGGTAGGTGCTGCTCGACATGACGCACCACCGCTGAGCCCGAGATCGCGCCGGCGGCGCCGAGCGCCAGCGCGCCGCGGACGTGCTCCGGCGTCGCGATGCCGAAGCCCAGCATCGCCGGGGCGGCACCCAGCCGACCGAGCCGCCGGATCAGGTCGGCGGATTCGGATCGCAGCGTGTCGTCGGCCCCGGTGACGCCGGGGCGCGAGGTGACGTACACATATCCCTCGCTCGCCTTCGCGATCGCCGCCAGGCGGCGGGCGTCGGCGTTGGGCGGGGCGATGCACACCGGGGCGATTCCGTGGCTCCGCGCTGCCGCAGCCAGCGGTCCGCTCTCCAGTATCGGGGCATCGGCCACCAGCACGGAGTCGACACCCGCGGCCGCGGCAGCGCGGAAGAACGCTTCCGGCCCATCGTGCATGACCAGATTGGCGTAGACCAGCAGGCCGATCGGAATCGCCGGGAACTCGGCCCGGGCCGAGGTGAGGATCCGCCATCCGTCCGCGATCCGGACCCCGGCGGCCAGGGCTCGGGTCGCGGCGGCCTGAATGACCGGGCCATCGGCGATCGGGTCGGAGAAGGGCAGTCCCAGTTCAAGCGCGTCCGCTCCACCCCGCACCAGCGCCCGGATCAGCCCCAGGCTGGTCTCGGGGTCGGGATCGCCCAGCACCAGGAACGGTACGAAGGCGCCTTCGCCGCGGAGCGCCAGCCCGTCGAACATCGCCCGATAGCGCGCGGGTCCGGTCATCGGGGAGGCTCTCCCTCGCCCAGGTGACGCAGCACCGTCTCGAGGTCCTTGTCGCCGCGCCCGGAGAGGTTCACCAGGATGTCCATCGGCGCGGGGCTCTCCCGCGCAAGATGGAGGGCGGCCGAGACGGCGTGGGCCGATTCGAGCGCGGGCAGGATCCCCTCGGCCCGGGCCAGCGCGGAGAAGGCCGAGAGCGCGTCGGCATTGGTGACGGCGGTGTAGGCCGCCCGGCCGGTCTCCTGCAGCCAGGCGTGCTCGGGGCCGACCCCAGGGTAGTCGAGCCCGGCGGAGACGGAGTGGGTTTCGAGGACCTGCCCGTCGGAGTCCTGCATCATCATCGAGTAGGCCCCGTGGAGCACGCCGGGGCGTCCGCGGAGCAGCGTGGCGCCGTGGCGACCCGTGTCGAGGCCTTCCCCGGCCGGCTCCACCCCGATCAGGCGGACGCCCTCGTCCGGGATGAAGTCGGTGAAGATCCCGATCGCGTTCGATCCTCCGCCCACGCACGCCACCACCGCACTGGGAAGGCGGCGCGTCCGCTCCAGGAACTGGGCCCGTGCCTCCTGGCCGATCACCCGCTGGAATTCCCGCACTATCAGCGGGAAGGGGTGCGGCCCCGCCACCGTGCCGAGGAGGTAGTGGGTCGTCTCGTAGGAGGCGGACCAGTCGCGCAGCGCCTCGTTGATCGCGTCCTTGAGGGTGCACGAGCCCTGGTCGACCGGGACTACCTCGGCGCCCATCAGCCGCATCCGGAAGACATTGGCTTTCTGCCGCTCGATGTCGACCGTCCCCATGTAGATCCGGGTTGGCAGGCCCAGCACCGCCCCGGTCAGCGCGGTGGCGACGCCATGCTGCCCCGCACCCGTTTCGGCGATGAGGCGGGTCTTGCCGAGCCGGCGGGCCAGCAACCCCTGACCGAGGGCCTGGTTGGTCTTGTGGGCCCCGCCATGGAGGAGGTCCTCGCGCTTGAGCCAGATCCGCGAGCCCGTCTCCGTCCCGAGATTCCGGCACAGGTAGAGCGGCGTCGGCCGCCCCGCGTAGGTTGCCAGGAGGGTGGCCAGTTCGGTCCGGAAGCCCGGGTCGGCCTGGGCCTCGAGGAACGCGGCTTCGAGTTCTTCGAGGGCCGGCACCAGGATCTCGGGCACGAAAGTCCCGCCGAACCGGCCGTAGTACCCAGTCAACTGCATCAGCGGTCCCGCTCCCTTCCACTGCCGCGCCGGGCCGCGAAGAACGCGGCGAGCTTGGTGTGAGACTTGATCCCCGGGGCGTCCTCCACGCCCGAGTTGACGTCGAGCCCGCCTACCCCGAGGGCCTCGGCGTCTGCGACCCGCTCGGGGGTCAGGCCCCCCGCGAGGATGATGCGGTCCGGATCGGGTGCCCGGGCCACCAGGCTCCAGTCGAAACCTTCGCCGGTGCCGCCGCGAACGGCGGGGTGCCAGGTATCGAGCAGGACCCGGTCCACTTCGAAGGGCCCCCAGTCGGGGAGGGCGTCCCGCACCCGGAACGCCTTCCAGATCTCGGTCCCGCCCGGGAGCACCTGGCGGAGCGCGGCCACGTCGCCCGGCGTCTCCTCGCCATGCAGTTGTACCGCGGCCAGGCCAAGCTCCGCCGCCAGGCTGGCGACGTGCTGTGGGGCCGCGTTCGCGAAGACGGCCACGCGCAGCAGGGGGGCGGCGGCGAGCACGGCGCGCGCCTTGGCCCGGTCGACCGCCCGAGGGGATTCCTCGACGAAGATCACGCCGCCGTGGGTGGCGCCGGCCTCCCAGGCCGCCACGGCGTCCCCGGGCCGGGTCAGTCCGCAGACCTTCGTCATCCCGTACACCAGGCGGCGCACGGCGGCGGGCACCTCAGCGGAACGCATCAGCGTGGTTCCCACCAGAAAGGCGTCGACGGCGGGCGCGAGGGCGCGGACCTCGGCGTGAGTGCGGATGCCCGATTCGCAGACAACCACGCGATCGTTCCCCACTCGCGGGGCGAGGCGCCGGGTTGTGTCGAGATCCACCTGGAGCGACGCCAGGTCGCGGTTGTTGACGCCGATGACCTCCGCGCCGAGGTCGAGCGCGAGGTCAAGCTCGCGGTCGGTGTGGACCTCGGTGAGAGTGGCGATTCCGGCCAGAGCGGCAGCCGCGGCGCAACGCACCCAGCCCTCGCGATCGAGCACCGACAGCATCAGCAGCACCGCGTCGGCGCCCGCGGCCCGCGCCTCCCACACCTGCCACGGGTCGACCACGAAGTCCTTGCAGAGCACGGGGACCCCGACCGCCTCCCGGACCGCGCGCAGGTGATCGTGGCTCCCCCGGAAGAAGGGCCGGTCGCAGAGCACCGAAATCGCGTCGGCGTGCGGCGCATAGGCGGTGGCGATCGCCACCGGGTCGTACCGGTCGCGGATGACGCCCTCCGACGGCGAGGCGCGCTTGCACTCGAGGATGAAGCCGGTTCGTGGCCGCCGGAGCGCGGCGGCGAAGTCGCGGTCCGAGGGACGGCACTGCTCCCGCAGCCGATCCAGGGGCGTGGCGGCCTTCCTGGCCGCGACGTCCGCCCGGGTCCGGGCCAGGATCCGCTCAAGCGCCATGGGACAGCCTGGCCCAGTCCGCCAGCCGCATCGCCGGCCGGCCGGCCTCGAGAACGTCGAGCGCCAGGGCCACTCCGTCGCCCAGAGTGCGCGCCCGGCCCGCGACCCACGCCAGCGCGCCCGCGTTGAACGCCACCGCGTCGCGGTGGGCGGCGGCGCCGTGGCCGGAGAGCACCGCCTGAAGCAGCCCGGCGTTGGTGGCCGGGTCGCCGCCGCGGAGCGCCTCGATCGGCTGGCGGCGCAGGCCGGCCTCTTCGGGGGTGAGTTCGAGTTCGGTCACCTGGCCATCGCGCCAGAGCGCCGCCGTCGTCGGCGCGTGGAGCGCCACTTCGTCGAGCCCGCCGCCGTGCACCACCAGGGCGGACTCGACTCCCAGGAGCCCAAGGGTCACTGCCAGGGGCACGCACAGGGCCGGGTCGTAGACGCCGAGCAGCTGGAAGCCGGGATGGCTCGGATTCGAGAGCGGCCCGAGCAGGTTGAAGATCGTGCGAGTGGCCAGCGTCTTCCTCACCGGCATCGCGTGTCGGACGCCCGAGTGGTACAGCGGCGCGAACAGGAAGCAGATCCCGACTTCGTCGAGGCAGCGGCGGGCCACCCCGGGGTCCGGGTCCAGCCTGACGCCCAGCTGCTCGAGCACGTCGGCGGAACCGGACTGCGACGACACCGACCGGTTGCCGTGCTTGGCGACCGGAATCCCCAGCTCGGCCACGACCACGGCCACCGCCGTCGAGATGTTGATCGTTCCCGTCCCGTCGCCCCCGGTGCCGCAGGTGTCGGCGAAGGTGTAGGCGGGCCGGGGGAAGGGGCGCGCGGCGCCCCGGAGCGCCTCGGCCGCCCCGGCGATCTCCTCGGGGCTCTCTCCCCGTGCCTTGAGGGCGGCGACCAGCGCCGCAATCTCGATGTCGGCGAAGCCGCCGCTCATGAGGTGCGTGAACGTGGCGGTGGTCTCGTCACGGGTCAGGTGGCGACGGCTGAGGGCGTCGAGCACGGTGGCGATCCGCATCGTCACGCCCCGGCCCACCGGATCACGTTCTCGATCAGCCGTCCCCCATGCGGCGTCAGGATCGACTCGGGATGGAACTGGATCCCGATCTGGGGAAGGGTCCGGTGCCGCACCGCCATCACGATCCGGTCCGCCCACGCCAGGGACTCGAGTTCCGGCGGCACGGCGTGGCTGGCCAGCGAGTGGTACCGCCCCACCGTCACCGGCGAGGGAATCCCCTCGAAGAGCGCCTGCCCGTCATGGGTGACCCGCGAGCTCCGGCCGTGCAGGATGGCCCCCGCGGACTCGACGACCCCTCCCCACGCATCGATCATCGCCTGGTGGCCGAGACAGACGCCGAAGACCGGCACGGCGGGTCCGGCCCGGCGGAGCAGCTCCAGGCAGCAGCCGGCGTCGCGCGGCCCGCCTGGCCCCGGCGAGAGGACCACCAGCCGCGGGCCACTGGTGCCCATGGCCCGGGCCAGGGCGTGATCGGCGCGCACGGTGTTGCGCCAGACCTCCACGGTGGCCCCCCGGCGCGCGAACTCGTCGACCAGGTTGAAGGTGAAGGAGTCGAAGTTGTCGATGAAGACCACGTGGAGCGGGGAACTCATGACGCCTCCCCCGGGGTGATCGCCTCGAGGACCGCCGCCGCCTTCCGGCTGGTCTCGGCCGCTTCCGCCGCGGGATCGGAATCGAGCACGATCCCGGCGCCGGCCCGGACGTGGGCCACGCCGTCCTGCACCAGCGCCGACCGGATCACGATCGCGGTGTCCATCTCGCCGTCGTGCGTCAGGTAGCCGACCGCGCCACCGTACGGTCCCCGCTTGTCCGCCTCCCGCTCGCGCAGCAGCTCCGCCGCCCGGATCTTCGGTGCCCCCACCAGGGTGCCCATGTTGAGGGTCGCGGCGTAGGCATGCAGCGCGTCATTCCCCGGCGCCAGCTCGCCCTCCACCTCGGAAACGAGGTGCATGACGTGCTGGTAGCGGTCCACGGTCAGCAGCTCGCGGACCCGCCTGGTCCCCGGGCGGCTCACCCGCGCCACGTCGTTGCGGGCCAGGTCCACGAGCATCATGTGCTCGGCGAGTTCCTTGGCGTCGGTGAGGAGGGCGGCCTGCAGCCGCGCGTCGAGCTCGTGATCGATGCGGCCGTCGGGATGCCGGCCCCGCGGCGCGGTGCCCGCGATCGGACGGAGGGTGACGGTCCGGGGGGTCGCGCCCACCTTCACCGCCGTCTCGGGGGAGGCCCCGAGCAGGACCGCCTCCGGTCCGCGGACGAAGAACATGTAGGGGCTGGGGTTGGCGTCGCGGAGCCGCCGGTAGGCGGCGAAGGGGTCGGGGCAGGGCAGCGTGAAGGTCCGCGACGGGACGATCTGGAAGACATCGCCGGCCACGATGTGGCGCTTCAGGTCGCGGACCAGCGCGGCATAGCCGTCGTCGTCCAGATCGACCTGGACGGGCGGACGGGGCGACGGGCCGGCGGGCGGGGGAGTCCGCCCGCCGGCCCGCCGGCCGGTCGGCCCGTCCTGGACCGCCCGCGCCAGCAGCTCGATCGCTCGCACCGCGTCGTGGTAACTCGCCTCCGCATTGTCACCCCCGACCACCGGCGTGATCACTGTCGTGGACCGATGGACGTGGTCGAGCACCAGCACCTGCTCCGGCACCCAGAAGACGAAGTCCGGGAAGCCCAGCCGGTCCGCGTTCGCCGCTGGCAGCCGCTCGAACCGGTCGACCAGGTCGTAGGCGAAGATCCCGGCAGCGAGGTGGGCCAGGGGCGCCGGGGCGGACACCAGGTTCGGGCGGAGCGTCACGGCCCTTAGCGCGTCCAGCGGGCCGGGGGCGCGGAGCCGCGCCTGCTCGTCCCGGTCGTCGGCGGCCGGCGGCGGATAGTCCGCGACCAGTGTCTCGCCATCGCGGCGCACCGCGGCGTCCTCGCCCAGGATGCCGGCCAGCCAGTCGCGCAGCGCGGCGCCATTGGCGGTCAGCGGGATGACCCGCACCGCGTGGCCCCGCCCCTCCAGTCGCAGCATAGTACGGGGCAGCAGGACGCTCTTTTCCCCCTGGCCGGTGGCGGCGTCTGCCGACTCGAACAGCAGCGTGTCCGGCCGCCGGCCCCCGTCCGTCAGCACCGCATGGAGCGCCAGCGGATCGGGCGCGCCGCTCAGTCGCCGGACCAGGGGGAGGATGTCCCCGGCCCCCAGGTTGGGCCGGCTCACGCCAGCACCTTCCCGGCTGCTTTCGCGAACGCCTTCAGGTCGTCCATCAGGGTCGCGAACTGCGCCGGGTCGAGGGACTGCCGCCCGTCGGAGAGCGCCTCCTCAGGCGCGTGATGTACCTCGAGCAGCAGCCCGTCGGCGCCGCAGGCCACCGCGGCTTTCGCCATCGGGGCGACCAGCTCCCGCAGACCCGTGCCGTGGGATGGGTCCACGATGACCGGCAGGTGACTTCGCTGCTTGATGACCGGGATGGCGTTGAGGTCGAGGGTGTTGCGCGTGGCCGTCTCGAAGGTCTGGATGCCCCGCTCGCAGAGAATCACGTTGGGATTCCCCTCGGCCAGGATGTACTCCGCCGCGAGGAGGAGGTCCTCGATCCGCGCCGCCATCCCGCGCTTGAGCACCACCGGCTTCCGGCTCTGGCCCAGCGCCTTCAGCAGCCGAAAGTTCTGCATGTTCCGGGCGCCGCACTGGAAGGCGTCGGCGTACTGCTCGACCAGTTCCACATCGGCGACCTCCACGACTTCTGTCACCGCCGGCAGGCCGGTCGCGTCGGCGACCTCCCGCAGGATCTCGAGGCCCTCGCGGCCAAGTCCCTGAAAGGAGTACGGGCTGGTCCGAGGCTTGTAGGCGCCGCCTCGGAGCGCGTGGGCCCCGCCACGCTTCACCGCCTCGGCGGAGCGCCGCATCGGTTCGCGCCCCTCGACCGAACACGGCCCGGCGATCACCGCGAGCCTCGCCCCGCCCACGGCCACGTTGCCGATGGAGACGATCGTGTCGTGCGGGTGCATCTCCCGGCTGACCAGCTTGTACGGCGCCAGGATCCGCTGCACCGACTCCACCATGGGGTGGTTCTCGAGGTGGAGACGGTCGATCACCCGCTCGTCGCCGATGGCGCCGAGCACCACCCGTTCGGTCCCGGGCATGTAGAGCGGGCGCAGGCCCAGCCCGCTGATCCGCTCGAGGATGTCGTCGGCCTGCTGTTTGGTGGCCTGCGGCTTCAGCACGATGATCACGGCGTCCGTCCAGCTCGAGGAAAAAGAACGATGCCCACTGCGGTGATCGCGGTGGGCATCGGGAGAGACCGTTCAGGTCAGCTCGTCAGGTCACTACATGCACCGTGCCCAGCCGCGGGGGGAGTCGCGCCAGGGCCACCACCAGGTGTTGGAGACAGTCGAGTGAACCATGGCTGGTACTTAAGGGGCCGTCGAAACGGCGTCAAGGGCACGCGGCAGTGCCCCGAGGAAACGGGCGACGTCGGCCTCGTCGTTGTACACGTGGGGCGTGACCCGGAGCGCCGCGCCCCGGGTACTGACGAAGACCCCCTGGCGCTGGAGGGCCTCCCCCAGTCCGGCGGGGATGCCGCCGGTACGCCGGAGCCCGAGGTAGTGGGGGGCCCGCCGGTCCGGACGGACGGCGGTGAACCCCAGCCCGGCGGCGCCCTCCAGGATCCGATTGGCCAGTGCCCCGGCCGTCGCAGCGATCCGGGGGACCTCCCATCCGAGGATCAGCTCGAGGGCGGCGATGGCCTGCGGGAGGAGGGTGAAATTGGCCACTTCGCCCATGTCGAAGCGGCGGGCCCCGGGGCGGAAGCCGTCCCGGTAGCCGGTCAGGCGCGAGAAATCTTCCGACCCCTCCCGGGCCATCCAGTTGTGCTCCAAGGGCTGCCCATCCTGGCGCGGGGGGGCCACGTACAGGAAGGCGATCGTGTACGGGCCGAGGAGCCACTTGTAGGCGGCGGAAACCAGGAAGTCCGGACGCACGAGGGCGACGTCAAACGGCAGCACCCCAAGCGATTGCGTCGCGTCGATGGCCAGGGCCGCGCCCACCTCCCGGGCCCGGTCACCCACCCGGACCAGGTCGACCACGCCCCCGTCGGTCCAGTGGCAGACCGGGACCGCCACCACCGCCGTCCGTTCGTCCATCTTGGCCAGCAGGGCGGAGGTCCAGTCATCGTCCACGGGCCGTGGCAGGCAGACGGCCTCGGCGCCGGCCCGGCGTGCCGCCTCCCGCCAGGGGTAGATGGTGGACGGGAATTCCTCATCCAGCATCAGGACCCGTTGCCCGGCGCGGAGCGGCAGGTTTGCGGCGGCCACCCCCATGCCGTAGCTCACCGAAGGCACGATGGCGACATCGCCGTCGGCCGCACCGATCAGGCGGGCCGCCAGGGCGCGGAGTCGCTCAGTGGCCTCGAAGAACTCCGCTGAGGAGATGGACCACGGCTGGGCTTTCCGCCGCATTCCCGCCACCCCCGCCTCGAGCGCCGAGCGGGGCAGCGGGCCCATGTAGGCGCAGTTGATGTAGGCGACCTCCCGGGGGATCTCGAAATGGTCGCGCTGGCAGGGAAGCAGCGTCACCGGGGCGGCGGGCATGGGAAATCGGACTCGCTTTTGTATACATTGGAAGGATACCCCGGCTCCGGAGTTCCCGCATGCGGCACAGCTTTCTGATCGCGGTGGCGCTTCTGGTCTCGTCGTCGACGGCCCACGCCCAGTCGCGCCCGATGACCGCCGACGACATCATCGCTCTGCGGCAGGTGGGGGATGCCCAGGTTTCACCCGATGGGAAATGGGTGGTCTACACCGTCACGGCGGCGGACCTGAAGGAGAACGCCTACGCCGCCGACCTCTGGCTGGTCTCGACATCGGGGGGGACGCCGGTTCGCCTCACCTCACACCCCAAGGCGGACAACACCCCGCGCTGGTCGCCGGACGGGACCCGGATCGCCTTTCTCTCGGCCCGCGAGGAGCGGCCCCAGATCTGGCTGATCTCCCCCTTCGGCGGCGAGCCCGAGAAGCTCACCTCCTCCAAGACGGCCATTCAGGATCTCGAGTGGTCGCCGGACGGGTCCCGGATCGCCTTCGTGGCCCCGCGTGATCCGAGTCCGGAGGACGAGCGCCGTCAGCGGGAACGGGACGACCGCCGAGTGGTGGACTCGACCTTCAATCATGGCCAGCTCTGGATCGTCGAGGTGGCGGGGGCGAAGGTGAGCGAGGCGGTGACAGGCGATTTCCACGTCGCCGACCCGCAGTGGTCGCCGGACGGGTCCCGGATCGCCTTCACGATGACCCCGAGCCCCAAGCCGGATGACGGCGGGCTCTCGGATGTCCATATCCTCGACGTGGCGGCCAGGCGGTGGGACCGCCTGCTGCAGCACGAGGGGCCCGACGGTTCGGCACGGTGGTCGCCCGACGGCCGCGAAATCGCATTGTTGGTCCGGGACGGGCCCCGGCGCGCCACGGGCCAGCCGTGGCTCGCGGTCGTCGATGCCCGGGGCGGAACGCCGCGTCGGGTGGCGCCCGGGTTCCTCTATCAGCCGAGTCCGGTCACCTGGTCGGCTGATGGGAGCACGCTCTACTTCACCGCCGCTACCCGTACCACCAGCCAGCTGTTCTCCGTCCCGGCGAGCGGGGGCAGTCCGCGCCAGCTCACCGACGTTGCCGGCGTGCTCGGCGGCGGCACGGCCAGCCGTGACGGAGCGGTGTGGGCGTTCACCCTCGCCGACATGCAGCGACCGGCGGAAGTGGCCCTGGTGCGGGGCGGCGGGCAGCCGGTCCGGATCACCGACATGAACCCGCAGGTGCGCCAGCTGGCGCTGGGCCGCGGCGAGGTGGTCCGCTGGAAGGGCCGGGACGACAAGGAAATCGAGGGGCTCCTGCTGTACCCGGTTGGCTACCAGGAGGGCAGGCGTTATCCCACCATCGCCCTGATCCACGGGGGACCGGCCGGTGTCTGGGCGCAGGGATTCCCCGCCACCTGGGGCAACTTCGGCCATATCTGGGCCGGCCAGGGATGGGCGGTCTTCTACCCGAATGTCCGCGGCTCCTCCGGGTACGGCGAGACCTTCCTCCTCAGCAACGTCCGCGACTGGGGTGGTGGCGACTATCAGGACATCCAGTCCGGGCTTGACGACCTGGTGCGGCGGGGCATCGCCGACCCGGCGCGCCTGGGCCAGAGCGGCTGGAGCTATGGCGGGTACATGACGGCCTGGACGCTCACCCAGACCAACCGCTTCAAGGCGGTGATGGTCGGCGCCGGCTTGACCAACATGGTGTCGATGTACTCCACCAACGACCTGCAGACCACCCTTGAGGAGTACTTCGGCGCCG